>NZ_JAEAGP010000216.1 GCF_015999305.1 Erythrobacter sp. YJ-T3-07
AAAATACTGCCATATCCTTACCCCCTCTGCGGCTGCCACCGGACAAATATATTGTACCAAAAGCCAAATGATGGATCCGAAACGAGTGAAGGCCATTTTAGAAAAGTATCGTACCGATACCTGTTCCCCTGAAGAAAAACAACTAGTAGAACAGTGGTATGTTCAATTAGTTGAAACAGGAGAATGGCAATGGGAGTCGGAAGAAAAAGAACAGCTTGAAAAAAAGCTTGATGCAAGACTTTTGCAACAGATCGATGACGCTGATAGTGGCAACAGAAAAATATATCCTATTTATCAACGTAGAATAATCCGCTGGTGGGCTGCAGCTTCTGTAATATTACTGGTGGGTATTGGCTTTTTTTTGTTCAATAAAACAGGCAAACCAACCACCGTTGCAAAAACCAGCGTACCAGTTGATGTAAATCCACCCCGGGAAAATAAAGCAATCATTACTCTTGCAGACGGGAAAACAATTACACTCGACAGTATGGCAAGTGG
>NZ_JAEAGP010000217.1 GCF_015999305.1 Erythrobacter sp. YJ-T3-07
GTCAGAGCCTCGAGTACGAAACTCATGATGCGGTCCGTCTGCTTCTTCTTTTCGACGACTTTGTACGGTTTCCATTCTTCCTTGGGCTCTGCTTCGGCCCTTTCTCTGCGCTTTGCGGCAGCTTCGGCTTTTGCTACTCGCTTTACTGTACACAGAGAGTCAGCCAAAGGAACTGGCGTCGAAACACCCACTCAAGAACGATTCTGACACGACAAACGTTGACGCAGAAACAACCTGTTCTGATAGAGACGCTTACCACAAGCACCGGGCGCTTACTCGCCCATCTCATCGATCCTGCTGAGCTCTAGGTTCTTCTCCACGTCTTCCTGGTTCCTGTGGGTGTACTCTTGGACGCGCTCGATGGTCCATTTCGGGTGCTTGCGCTCGACGAGCGCAATGGTCATCCGCGCTTCGAGGGGACCCGGACGCAGAACGCGGTAGTACCATCCCGTCCGAGATAGCGTCGAAGTCTTGGGCGCGAAGTTCTTGAGATGAAAG
>NZ_JAEAGP010000219.1 GCF_015999305.1 Erythrobacter sp. YJ-T3-07
GTGCCAAATCCAGAGTCCTCGGCATATGTGTGCTTCACATCTGGCTCTACCGGTGTTCCAAAGGGAGTCGTCTGTTCCCACCAAGGGCTCGTCGCCTTTCAGTCGACGCTCGAGGTCCGGCTCTTCGCTCAGCGCGGCAAGAGGATAGGACAAACCATGTCGGTTGCGTTCGATGGCAGCATTCATGAGTTATTCTCCGCTCTCACGCACGGGGCGACGTTGGTTCTCCCATTAGGTCCTGACCCCTTCGACCCCCTACGAACTGTTGATGCGGCGATCCTGACGCCCTCACTTGCTCGTGTGCTCAATCCATCGGATTTTGAGCGCTTAAAATGGGTTCGTACATATGGCTTCTTTGTCTGCTCCCTCGCGGCTTACTTCTTTTCGTGGTTTTCATTGTCATAGGATGCATGGTCACCTGTAACTAATACTACACAAGGTTTACCTGGTGGGCGAACCTGTTCCCCAGTCTGTATGCGACGAATGGGCGGCTCAGA
>NZ_JAEAGP010000220.1 GCF_015999305.1 Erythrobacter sp. YJ-T3-07
TACACATATCTTCTTGCTCTGTGGGCTAGATTGTATGTCAAACTCCGCGTGTATGTAAAGTAATTTTTGACAGGATAACAGGAACAACACGACGGGCGCAAGTTGCAGCAAGAAGACTATGTAGCATAGTGGATCATATGTAGCGCCAAGCTGTCCGAAGACTGCAGGAGAGGCAAAGTGGAAGGAGACTGGGGTCTAACTGTGAAGACCCTTGAGAGAACGAAACGAAATCTAGTGTCTTCATTTTTCAGTATGCTCAGTCGCTACTTACAGTAACTGGCAGAATTGGTGGCTCTAAGAGAAAATTAAATTAAAAATTTTGTTGATGAGTGGGACATATGGTAGGTATATGATATCATAACACCAAAGCAAAGCGTTTAATCCCTTGGTAGACATGAATGCCATGCAGTATGTAAAGAGGACAGAATACGAGTCGGGGTCCAGATTAGATAACGCAAGATGGCACTTCATGAAACTGGATGGCAACGCAGTCGCC
>NZ_JAEAGP010000221.1 GCF_015999305.1 Erythrobacter sp. YJ-T3-07
GGCGGTAGTCGCTACATGCTTGCTTGTTCTTAAAGATCAGCGCTCTCCCCATTCGTTGCGACAATATCGTGGCTTTGGTCGCAGGCATCGTACATCCCGCATAGCAAGATGAGGCTTTCACTCTTTACCCCTGTCATGCTGGCTAGCCTGGCCCAGGGCGCATCGTCATCATCGAACATCACCGTCGACGTCGCTCACACATTCCAGACCATCAGAGGCTTGGGCTACTCGGAGGCATTCCAAAGAGCACAATGGGTCTACAACACGATGTCGCCGGCGCGTCAACAGGAAATGTTTGACCTACTTCATGATCCGGTCACCGGTGACGTATTTTCCATTCTGCGCATTGGAATTGGGTCGTCGCCTAACAACACGGGGGACCACATGACTTCAATTGAGCCAGTGTCTCCAGGTTTACCGGAAAATGCTGCGTCGTATGTCTGGGATCGCAATGATAGCAGTCAAGTTTGGTGGGCAAAAGAGGTTCAGAAGCGGG
>NZ_JAEAGP010000222.1 GCF_015999305.1 Erythrobacter sp. YJ-T3-07
GGGACCGTGCATTTGCGGGTCTCTGTTCGGTAAGGTTCTGACTTTCATCGAATTCTTGAAGTAATATATCCGAGGCTTCTATGCTCATACGCTTTGATCCGTCGGCCTTTTCACGTAGATGGTTGAGATTCAGGCATTCAAAGTCAGTTGCATATTGACGCGAAGGTCCAGTTGCTGTTTGTCCAGACCCATCCCAGCGTTTTGACGATGACTCAAGCCATAGGAACGCAAGGTGACAGACGGCTTCTTCTCCCGTCGTTGACTGGCTGACTTGCTTCAGGGCTTCAACTGCGGACTCCCAAACCGGCAAGAGTCTGACTGTCAGCATTCCGAAGAGAAAAGCAGGAATACCTTGTCGAAGCCATGATTTCTCGTCCAGCCGAGCGTAGATAGCTCCGAGTTTCCGGAGATGAACGGAGATACCACGAGCGTTCTGTAAATCCAAAGGCGTTTGCTCAGTCTGCAGCATGATGGAGAGCGCATCTAGCTGGTCCG
>NZ_JAEAGP010000223.1 GCF_015999305.1 Erythrobacter sp. YJ-T3-07
TTGAGATCAGATATAATGAGGCAACCAGCTATCTACTCAAAGATATTCTGCACTCGCGCAGAAGTAAACAAGACGACGAACTGCCGCGATATGAAGTTTGCTTGTCATCCGTCCTGAACGTATCTTGTCCTTCGACTCAGAAGCACAGTGGTTATAGTAGCGAGATCCGCTGCCGAGTACCGTGTTGCGGGCGGAGCGTCCGGAACAAGTCTATATTGCATGGGTTGCCACCGAGGTTTTCTCATGGATATCCTTGCAGCTATCACGAGAGGTGCCAATCGGGTTGTACGCAGCTCAAGGTGATATGCAAGGTACGCGGGACTCGCCTGAGTTAGTGACAATGGGTTCCTGAATCCATGGTTCTGAATGAAAACGAAATACGAGCCCAGCGGAAATCATAAATTCCTATATGACAGTGAGCATCGTGTCTTTCTGTGTAGTTCGGCATGAACATCCAGTCTCGCTAACGCCCAGTATGCGCGCCTCAGATACCAT
>NZ_JAEAGP010000224.1 GCF_015999305.1 Erythrobacter sp. YJ-T3-07
GCAGTGTATATCTGAATCAGCAGACTGCTGATTTCTTTGTCCGAGAGTGTGAGGCCGCTCGAGCTAGCCCAATTGTAAGCTTCTGGTGCAAGGTGCTTGATGAACAGGCACAGAACCTCGCGAGAGACGTTCCCTTGAGCTATAGCCAACGCCAGCCCATTACAGAAGTTACCAAGTACTTCGCTCTTGCCTCTACGTACGAACCGGCCGGCATGCAAGACTGACCGAAACGAGATGATGCATTGTTGGGTAAGGACTTCGGCGTCTTCAAACATGGCGTGTATTGTGTCTGATGCTACTTCTTGTTGGGCAGTTGCATCGACGCACTCCGCGTTTTGCACAGACGGGTTGACAGGCGCGACAGCCTCCATTGCAATTATATCTGGCCCAAGAGTACCCCTCAGCTGATTTTCTCCTGGAGAGAGGGCGCTTTGGGGTGTAGAGGGTCCTGCCAACCAATCTTGGAATGGGGCAACGAAGGAGCTGGTGTCCAT
>NZ_JAEAGP010000225.1 GCF_015999305.1 Erythrobacter sp. YJ-T3-07
GTGGCACAGCATCCAAGACAGACGAGTAAGTATGCACAAAGGCAGTGGTCGAAAAGGAAACGACGGCATGTCTCACATTGTGACTGATAAGAAAAAATGTAACTCTAAATTGTGAGAGACACTTCTGGGCGGCCAAACAATTTCGTGATTGGGGCCCTATCATTTTGTAAACGAGAAAAGCAAGGCCTGCATAACCAAGGAAACACAAATCGTGTAGGATTAAGTGTTGATGACTTGCCAAGCTGACGAGATAGTATGAAACCCATTCTGACAATAATACCTAAGTTGTCTGTAGTTGGTAACAATGTGACAACGGAGTGAAGCTGGCGTGAACTTGGACGAACTGTTGCAATTAAAAAATAGCCTTCTATTAATGGACGGGCGACGGCGGGTGGAAACACTCGCGGCTGCAACCCACTGAAGCGCGCTCAGGTCGGAACAGTGCAACCCCCTGCAGGCGCGAAAATCAGTGGATTGCCAACACTGAACGCTAC
>NZ_JAEAGP010000226.1 GCF_015999305.1 Erythrobacter sp. YJ-T3-07
ATGGTGCATACCAAGGTTGAACCAAACCACCAGGTCCTCACCTTCAATGCTCTCACCGTCAAAGAACTTGGAGAAATCTTGCTGTGGCTTATACGGCATATTGAGGTTCTGCACACTATTGGCCCAGACCTCTGTATCATGCTGTCGGGTGACCGCCAGTTGGGACTTGGAGAACTGGGAATTGTTTCGACTGAAGGGTGAATTGAGTGTGGTTAAGTGGATGTTGGACCTCCCTGGGACAATACGATACCCTCTGTTCGTCCCCCATTTGTTGGTCTTGGTTGCATGATTGATGCAGAACATGTTTTGTCCATTCGCAGCCCAATTGAACTGCTGCTCTTGCTCCATGTTGTACCTGTTTAGTTCAATTTGTTCGAAGACACCGAGCTCAGGCCACCAAGGTTGTTCTGTAGGCGCCGCACGTATTTCGGTGACTTCCAAATTGTTATCGGTATCCAAGATGTCAAAGTCTGCCTTCCAGGTGATGACGTGGT
>NZ_JAEAGP010000227.1 GCF_015999305.1 Erythrobacter sp. YJ-T3-07
GAAGTGCCCCGTCGAGGACAAGGTCTGGAAAGAAAAGGTCTCGTCCATGATTGTAGACCTGAGATACGTCAGCCTACTGGTAGGCAGTCTGGCGTGTGCTTACGCTGCTTGATCCTACGGATGTCGGTGACCAGGATGGCCAGTTAGCGGCTCAAGGTATGCGGCCTGGAACTCCACAGCTTAGGGGAAGGATGCATATGTATCTGTTGTCCAATTAAGATGATTAGGATGCAAGGTAACGATTCCGACCTTGAAGTCAGTCATACTGCTTTGGACCACCATGTAGTCGTGGGTCGAAACATTTTCCTCCATGGGCGGGACTCTGGAAACGCATTTGGGGCTTTTTGGCATTAGCCATTCTTGCACTCATATAACCTTCTGTCCAGTATAGTGCTTGCAGGCACCGATCTCTTTACGGGTTGACACTATTCCCAGTTCACGTGGTTCAAACGCAAGAACATATCGTTCTTGGGGTTGCTAACGGTCACATGTTT
>NZ_JAEAGP010000228.1 GCF_015999305.1 Erythrobacter sp. YJ-T3-07
TATATGTTCTGGGATCTCGGGCGCTCTTTTTTGCCGAGGAAGACTTTGGAAACTTGCTGAAAGAAGCGGGCAGCCTTTGCGCCTTGTCATAGAAAGTATGTGTTCTGGGCTCCAGGAAGGTCCTTCTCGCCGAGGAAGACTTTTGCGGAATAGTCCTTGTCAGAGCAAGCTGATAATACGAGCGGCGGTCCTGGTTGAGGATGGAGTTGTTCTGTCCTGGCATTTTGGTATTGTGTGTAATTAAAGAGCTTTGTTGATATGTCTTGCGTTGTTGATTGTCCATTCTTTCTTCTAGCTTGAGAAAAATACTTTGAGAATGTGCAAGCAGAAGGTGTTCTGTGTCGCACATTTTATAGACATTGTTCATGTCGTTTAAACTTACTGTAACACGCAGTTTATCTGTGCATCACAAAGCAAACTTGACGTATCATGCAACTAAACATACAATAAGACAATTCAGCTATATGACAATATGCTTACTCACTAACTATTGT
>NZ_JAEAGP010000229.1 GCF_015999305.1 Erythrobacter sp. YJ-T3-07
AAGTATTACGGACCAAAGTCGGGGTAAGCTCGAATATATATAAGATTTGCAAGCTATATATAATAGTATTATAGCGAGGCGTTATTACGCCGTATACGTATAATACCCAAACTAGCTCGGGCTAGATATAATATATAATTTCCGGGAAATCAGTAGGCTTTAATATAATTATCTAAAAGATAGCTAGCCCGATCTAAAAATAACAATAAAACGACCTCGGGATAAGGTCGAGCCGTTAAATCAAAACGACGTAATACTATATTACTTACTAAATACGATTACGACGGCTAAACGATAACGGCCCGATCGCTAAAAGATGTCGATAAACGTTAATATCCCGATTAATATATAGCGCGCAAATAGTATATTTATCGATTATAAGTTACGTACCTTATTCGGACCGACGGCGGTTTGGTATTTATTAAAGCTACGTTAAGTTATAAAACAAGTTCTAATTATACGCGATTAATAAGTTTTACTCGTTATACTTTTT
>NZ_JAEAGP010000230.1 GCF_015999305.1 Erythrobacter sp. YJ-T3-07
CTCAGCGCGAAGGCCGAGCAAGGCGCCATGACGGCGATGGCGGTGACGGCAAGGGCAAGCCCTGCACGAGAAAAGTGCACACGTGAATACATGGTGTCCTCCGGACTCGAGGGTTCATGGTTGGCGCTGCCGCACGTGCTCCCTGGGCATGCAGCAGGCCGCTTACTGACTCGACAAAGCTATGTCTTAAGCATGACCAAAGCATGTCCGTGTCCGGCTTTCTGATGGCCCCATGGGACCATCCCCCCTAGGGTGAAGGCGCGATCCGAAACTGCCCCACGGTCGCCACCAGCATGTCGGCCTTGTCGTGCAAGCTCTCGGCCGAGGCGCTGGTTTGCTCAACCAGTGCGGCGTTCTGCTGCGTGCCCTGATCAATCTGGTTGACCGCCAAACCAACCTGGGTCACGCGCTCGAGCTGCTCGCCGCTGGCATGACTGATCTCCGCAATCACGGTCGTCACTTTTTCAATCGCGGCCACCACGTCTTGCATCG
>NZ_JAEAGP010000231.1 GCF_015999305.1 Erythrobacter sp. YJ-T3-07
TGAACAAAGACTGCAGCTTGTTGGTCAATGCCAGTCGCGCTATTATTTTCGCAGGGAACAAAGAAAATTTCGCTGAAGAAGCAACTGCCATTGCTGCTGAATACGCTGCTGAAATGAGGTCCTATCTTTAACAATATGCCTGCAGCGTACTATCTATAAACACTTATATTCGTTTCATAAAATATCATTTATGCAACGGATCAAAGTATTGCTCGTTTGTTTATTGACTGTTTCCCAACTCACTGCACAGAACAAAATGGTAGCGGATAAGGTATTGCCTGTTTCGCCGTATGTGAAGATTGGCAAGCTATCTAACGGACTTACTTATTATATCCGTAAAAACCAGGAGCCCAAAAACAGGGCCGAACTGAGACTGGTAGTGAACGCCGGTTCCACATTGGAAAGCGATAAGCAGGTAGGCCTGGCACATTTTGTTGAACACATGTGTTTCAATGGCACTAAAAATTTCAAAAAACAGGAGCTGGTAGATTT
>NZ_JAEAGP010000232.1 GCF_015999305.1 Erythrobacter sp. YJ-T3-07
TGGAAAGTGGGACTGGTCATCGCGGCGCGGAGAAGGAGCAAACCTGGAAACAAATCCCCAGATTATTCAGCCCTCCAGCTGGCCCTCGAGAGCGCTATAATGAATCTCTCTGGTGAACAGGGTTGACTACAGTATTGTGCCTTTGTATGTATCTCCATGCTTGCTGCATAGTCCTATTAGTCACATGCATATTTGACGCCGTGCACCATGAGCTTGTCTGGATACGAACTTCGACCATTGATTAGAAACCCATGGTACATACCTTTGAGCAATGACGCACTCAGATCTGCTAGGTCTACTGCTGGGTAATGACAAGTGCCTTTCAGTATCGGGGCTGTTAGCTACACGAAGTTTACACAACTTGAATCTGATGTGATCACTAATGCTGATGCACTGTTTACTGTAGATGTCGCAGTTACTAATGAGCCCTGCTGAAGACGCGAAAGGCCGAGAAATCCTTTTGCACAGCGCCAAGTGAGCAGTCACGCAAGC
>NZ_JAEAGP010000233.1 GCF_015999305.1 Erythrobacter sp. YJ-T3-07
GCTGGGCCGGCGTGGTGCGGTTGTGCACCGGCACCCCAATCACGATCTCGTCCACATCGCTGACACGCGAGAAGTAGCTGTGGACCAGGGCCAGAAAGAAGTGGTTCTCAGTCAAGCCATGTGAGGCGCTCCATGTTCGGATACGGTCAAACGTCTCGCGGCTGACTTGCAAGATCTGCTTGCCGCTGTCCGGCGCCTTGCCTTGTGCGTGAACATGGGTTGCGGGCAGCAACGCGGGCGGCAAGGTGCTGTAGCGCGCACGCCAGAAGGCCACGTCGCGTTCGAACCTGGGGCTGCTCAGGTAGCGCTGTTCAGCGTGGAGAAAGCCCAGATAGGAGGGCGCAGGCGT
Source organism: Erythrobacter sp. YJ-T3-07 (assembly GCF_015999305.1). NCBI lineage: Bacteria > Pseudomonadati > Pseudomonadota > Alphaproteobacteria > Sphingomonadales > Erythrobacteraceae > Erythrobacter > Erythrobacter sp. YJ-T3-07. The sequence goes on from NZ_JAEAGP010000233.1 coordinate 350, forward strand.
GAGGTCCAGCGCCTTGCCGCTCAGCAGGCGGTTGTAGGCCTCGATGATGGCAGCGCCCGCCATGGGCACGCCATAGCCGTCGATGATCAGGTGGTGGTAGCGGTGCAGCCAAAGATGACGGTCTTCGTCGTAGCGGACCAGCA
>NZ_JAEAGP010000234.1 GCF_015999305.1 Erythrobacter sp. YJ-T3-07
CTTTGTATTAGGACCCTTGGCTCCAAGTACGGTATTGAGGTGGTCGAAGCGACTTCTAGTGACCCCAAGTACTTGGCAAGAATACACACCTCAACCCACCCCTGTCAACCAATGTCACCGCATAGGCCCACGTCCGGACATAACACACACACGGACGGCCTTTTAGAGCGCACCGTGGTCTTCCTCTTACGGTTACACGCTGGCTTCGCTCTCATCGAATACTATCAAAGTGCCAGGTTCCTACTAGTGCAGCATCATACATAATCCTCAGACAATTCTTACGCTGCACCGGCTTCTCACATTAATAATCCCCCGTTGGCACCCAGTCAGGTCAAAAGAAAAAAGGAACCTCCAGCTACCGAGCTAGTTTCTCAGTCTTACATCTATTTACCTTTCACCCGCAGGTTCTCTAATTCCTCTTCCTTCCATCTGTCTTTTGTGAAGTGCATTGGCTGTGAAGCACATCGACACATTGTTTGCCTACACATACT
>NZ_JAEAGP010000235.1 GCF_015999305.1 Erythrobacter sp. YJ-T3-07
CGGCACATTCGGAGGCGTCCACCTCTTCATATTCCATGTCCACGCCTCCGCCAGTGAGGGCATTGACGGTGGCGGACTTGCCCGTCTGCAGGTACGCCCAGGCGTAGTAGCTGATATCATGAGCGCCGCCGGACTGGTCGATTCGCAGAAGATTGACGGTCCGGTCTTCATAAGTGAGTTTGATACAGATATTGTTGCAGTCGACCGAGCCGGGCCAGTAGGCTACTCGATTGGTATCAATCTTGCAGCCCAGCACGCCGACTGATGAAGAGTAAGAATCGTGTGGGGTGGTTGAAACGCTTATAGCCGCGGTGCCTGCCGCAAAGGCGAAAAGAGTGACGTAGTTGAAGCCGTACATTGTCGTTTAAAAGAATGAATCTGAGCCTATTTGCCGGTGGGTTTGATTGCACTTGTGTAACCGTGCTAGGTATATGATCTGTGGTTTGCGAGACTCCAGACAAGACTACGCGCGCAAGGAGTGCAAATGGAAT
>NZ_JAEAGP010000236.1 GCF_015999305.1 Erythrobacter sp. YJ-T3-07
GGAAGGGCATGCTGTAAAGAAACATGGTTGGACCTTGCAAATTCTTACAATTGTTGTTTATGTTAGTCCAAGCGGCAATGTCCCATGTAACTTTGTATCATATATAGAATGCCCTATTTGGACTTGTAATTCATTGAAAAACTTCTGTATACTACTAATTACCCATCATTTCGCATGGTGATTGCCAGGTATGTACGAAATTCTCAGAGAATATAGCAGCTAGACAGTCGGAAGTCCCCAAAGCACTCCAGACTTGTGGTTGTTGACGACCTGATTCCTGTTTTGAAGTAGCACAGTTGTGCATCCAGCCCAGCCTTGCATGGGCATAACAAAAAGCCAGCTGTTGTTTTATTGCTTATTCGCCAGGCACGATAGGACATTTGCCAACTTTGAACCACAGAGATGCAGCGTAATGTATGCTGCCGGGACTAGATAGTTACACAAAGCAGCTTTCCTGGCTGCGACATCAGGGTCAGATTCCGAGACGAGCA
>NZ_JAEAGP010000237.1 GCF_015999305.1 Erythrobacter sp. YJ-T3-07
GGTTACTAACTAGTCTAAGTTAAGCGAGTAGTGGGGACTACAGTGTGACGGCGCTCGCTAATGTCCAACTTTCTCATCTGAACATCATCAATTTTGATTTTCGTGTTCAATGCCGTTGCTTCGTTGAAATTTGTCTGTGACTTACACTCTTCTTGTTCCTTTGGCTCGTGATGGGATCTCAGGTTGTCATCCAGCCCTGGGTAGCATGGGTTGCAGACCAGGTGCCTACGACTGCTGGTGCCAATGACGTCAATGTAAGCACAACGCGATCCGACTGTGACGCCTGGCGAGTGACTGACTCCCTTCAGACCAGTACAGGCACATCATTCTCAGCTGTCATTGCGGCCTTCATCCCGTCACTTGTCACAGCATTGTTGTTCATGTTGATATTCGTGCTCGTACGAAAGCCGTTTCGAAGAATCTACTCGCCGCGGACTTATATTGATTTGATTCCCGAGAAGTTGGTCCCCCAGACCCTCCAGGTTGTTTT
>NZ_JAEAGP010000238.1 GCF_015999305.1 Erythrobacter sp. YJ-T3-07
GTCTCGTCTTCACTTGTGATATCTTCAATGATTCAGATAATACTCGCGATGATTCCCAAAACTCAGCCGAATACTTCGAGGCCTTTCCAGTCGCCTTTATGCCATGTAGCTTCTGCCTGCTTTTTCGTGTCCCACTGATCCTCCCGCCGCGTTCCAGGTTCTAGTTCCGTAATCGCCGTCCTCGTCTCCCAATCGTCATCATCATCGTCATCCTCCTCCTCCCTGATCGTATATATCGAGTCCGCATATCCATATTCTCCATCTCTCCCACCGCCACCACCCTCCTCGTCCCCTCTCACCGTCATGTTATCCTCATCCGCCGTCTCATACCCCCTATCCACACCGGTCGATACACCCCCGGCTCCTTCTCCTCCTCCCCCCTTGAGCATGATCGTGCCGCCACCCCCGCTCAGGACCTCCCGCACGCACCTCGACACCTCGAGCACCACATCCTCAACCTTGTCCACGCCCTCGCCCAGCCTCTCGACCC
>NZ_JAEAGP010000239.1 GCF_015999305.1 Erythrobacter sp. YJ-T3-07
GTTGTCTCAGATGGCGAGTTACTCTTCTTATTGGTAGCGCTTGCATTGCTAATGATAAATTCTAGGCAACTGAGCTTCGGCTAGATTTCCAAGAACCATTAGACTACTCATATATCAGTCCTGTAACGATTGCTCTATACGGCAAAGACTCGTCCTGATAACCTGACACATGACACCTTGGCTGACGACGTCGATCCAGTACACGGGACTGCCATGGCTGTGATTGCCGCTGGCACCCAGCCAGGTATCGCAGCAGCTGCTAGTCTCTTCGCGGTCAAAGTATCGCACAAATATAAGATCCAGCATGAAAAGCGCAATGAGGTTTTCAAAAGACGGGGTTATAACTTCGCTTCTGTGAACGATGCACTTGAGGAAATAGCCACAATTGTACGATATGACAGCTTTCAAGGCAGACAGGACTGGTTGGGGCTGGTGGTAAGTTCAGATGTATCTCTCGATTTCGGAGGCTCACATATAGCAGGTTACCACG
>NZ_JAEAGP010000240.1 GCF_015999305.1 Erythrobacter sp. YJ-T3-07
GGGGAGCGTTTGCAGATTCACGGAGCTGTGCTTGTTTGTGGCATACACCAAGCAAAGCGGCTTGTGACTGCTCCTCCAGCCGCGCGTGCGGCTCGACCACGATCATCGTCGAGTATCGTGTGGCTTCGTGTGACGGTGATGACAAGTCGAGCCGCAGTTCTACATGTTAACCGGCGACAGGGCCTTGGAAAGCATGGCTGGGACTGCTGGACTGTTTCCATACTGGGCACATGCTTAAATTGTGGCACGGAAGGAGTATAGGCCTGGATTTATATAGCTTACATCGAATGGAGCTCGTGTTCATTCACATCACCCGGTGTCGTGGCTCTCATGTGGCGAGGAGCACAAGTCGAACTACAGGCTTGACTGATATCATGACGCTCTGCTCTCAGAATACTTGATTAGTGCCTAGGATTATTATCATATCGGCGAGTTTTTCAAACAATGGTACAGCTGGAGTGTAATGAACAAAGACAGGGTTTACTTTCC
>NZ_JAEAGP010000241.1 GCF_015999305.1 Erythrobacter sp. YJ-T3-07
CCGGGTCCGTGGCGTCAGGTCGTCCGCCGCACATCGCCGCAAATTTTAGACACTGTCACACAAGCACAAAGGCTGTCTCGACTTCATGGCATACAAGCAACAATGTTCACGATTATGGTGCCCGAATCTTAGGACAGACTTCGAAGATATTTATTATTATTATTGCCCGGCGACTGTCACTATCATCCTAATCGAGTCGCCGGTCCCTCATGATCTGGAATGCCACTGTGAGAATAGCTATATTCGCTCGCTGTCCTTACAAGATGCTGACGGCGAACCCCTGATCCTCCCAGGGTCTACACTTGTACGACCATATGCAGCCATTGATGCCCGAGCAACGAGCACTGGCAGCTAATGCCGATGGCTTCGCCGTTGAGATTTCTTCTTCCCATTTGAAGATTTCGCCTTATATTGGGCGACATCAATCTCAAACTGAGAATCTCCTGATGAAGGTGATGGGCCTTCATGTGCGGCAGGGATCGTGGTGAT
>NZ_JAEAGP010000242.1 GCF_015999305.1 Erythrobacter sp. YJ-T3-07
TTTCACGATGTCTGAGTGCTCTGTCTGGGGAATACCGCACAGGTAGTAATTTGTATGCCGCTATCCAGTGTAAGCTCCGATTCGCAGTTGCCAGTTCCTCTGCGAGGCCTTGAATCATCCAGGTCGTCAACATGTTAGATGACTATGCTCAACTGAACAGAGTATAAGCACTCGTACTGTCGGAGAAGGATTATTGACAACTACAACACCGATGTGTAGATGCATGGATACCCACTGTCATTTCCTGCTTGATGTCTTGCAGAAAAGTTCACTCCGTCTGTCCTCAATGACATGTCATCATTCCGGTCTACTACCACAAAGATTATGTAGTGATGTCTGCTGTTAATATCCGGAGTGCGACCTCCTGTGAAGTGTAAGTAGCATTGCCACCAATTAGATCAAGTCAGTGACCAAAACTAGTTATAGAAAGAAGAATATACTCCTCATCTATTTCAAGCTAGCCCCGCAAGGACTGATCTCGTATCGTTG
>NZ_JAEAGP010000243.1 GCF_015999305.1 Erythrobacter sp. YJ-T3-07
ACACAGCCTCGACTTACGGCCAGATCGAAGTGGTGAAGCTTCTCCTTTGTCTTCAGAATCATACAGGAATCGATGTGATTGACGATTCCGGAGGGACTCCTCTCCACTCCGCATCCGCGAGAGGCCATGCTGATATAGTAGCTCTGCTACTCAAGAGGGGTGCACAAGCTGGCATGCAAGATAAGGACGGAGCAACGCCTCTTATCTTAGCATCGCAATATGGAGATGCAAAGGTAGTGGAACTGCTCCTTACAGAGGGCGGAACGACAGATACAATGGAGACGACGGATAAAAATGGATGGACTCCTATCAACGTAGCCTCGAGCAATGGGTATATCGACATCGTGAGGTTACTACTGAGTCGGAATGCGGATGCAGCTATCGCAAACGAAAGCGGAGCAACCCCACTACATACAGCGTCCACTAATAACCACGTCGACGTGATTGAACTACTGCTCCAGAAGAACATGGATATCGAAACAGCCGAT
>NZ_JAEAGP010000244.1 GCF_015999305.1 Erythrobacter sp. YJ-T3-07
CCCATTGCATGTCATTGAGGGTGCATGGCGCTTGGCTGTCTAGCCTAAACATTGACTGCCGCTTCTTCGAATGCAATTCGTTTGATGGGTTTGGAGAGGTTGCCACAAGGGTTGACACAGAGCTCATCGTAGATTTCCTGATATCGCTGGAGACAAGTGAATGATGAGCCGACTGATGAGATGGCTGGTTGTCCATCCCGACATCTTGTGGCAGATAACATGGAGCAGCCATCTCTAACACATCAAGTATTCGGTGCTCTATACAAAACTCTCAATAAGGGATAGAGATCGATATCCTTTGACTTTAAGACTTAATTCAAGCAGAAAGGACCCGTAAACGAGCGGGTGGTGGCAATCTACCCATCCTGGGAGCCTTGCGACCAGAAGTGATAGGCCCCCTCATGTGCCGGATATGGGCAAAAGGTGCAATACGTGTCTTGGCGGCCAGGGGCGGAAACGGTCCTAGTTCGATAGTATGCATTTGCGG
>NZ_JAEAGP010000245.1 GCF_015999305.1 Erythrobacter sp. YJ-T3-07
CCTTCCATGCCGACCTGTTTGGCATGGAAGGCAAACTCGGTGAGCTGGTTGAGGGTGCTTATGCAGATTTGCTGTTTCTCAACGCGAACCCTCTGGAAAACGTCGCGAGCTTGGACAAGACCCAAGAGAATCTGATGCTAGTCATGAAAGACGGACGAATTGTCAAGAGTCAAATTGATGGTCTAGTGCCAGAGAGAAATTGTGAATGGACTTAAAAAGCTTGTAGCATGGATACGTGATTCAGTCTGTGCTTCTGGGTTGGGAAAGTGAACGTTGTCGTTATCAACGGTCGTGTCAACAGTAATCACCAAGACGTGTCGCGTTGGGCTTGAGTTTAGTACTATGTATCCACTAAGAATACCAACATTTCGACGTCCAGCGTCACTATGTAATGCGCATGGTGAAGAGCCATGGAGACACCTACGAGTTGATTTAGCCACTACTTGCATTATGGTGGACGATATTCGCATGTTAATCAAGAATCAT
>NZ_JAEAGP010000246.1 GCF_015999305.1 Erythrobacter sp. YJ-T3-07
CTTATTGTTTTCAGCTCGAGCGGACCCCACGTGGGAACTGCCAATAATCATCGGATGTTATAGACTTCATTCCCCTGGTCATGCATGTCAGATTTAATGCGACGCGGTACTGTAGAGATGATTCGTCTTTCCAGGTATGGTTTGAAAGCAGCCAGGGAAACATCATGTGATCAATCCCTGAACTTCTGCAAGCTGTGCACACCAAGAATTATAATTCTATCAAACAATGGTGTCTTGCTTGTTGAATCACCTCTGTTTCTTCAGGTCTCACTCCTCCTCTCTGACACCACCTGGAGTCATGCTTCAAACCTTTGTGCTTGACAGTTACAATGACCTACGAGCGTATCAATATGGAGAAGCACACTCGACAAGAGTATTCTAAGCGTTCGACCCTTTTCTCGAATACCAGACTGCAATTACTTCTCGGCCTTATCAGTCCGGCTCTGTTTGGAGTCCTCATTCTCTTTATACAAGCATCATTCAATG
>NZ_JAEAGP010000247.1 GCF_015999305.1 Erythrobacter sp. YJ-T3-07
GGTGCTACCGGCATGGCGATTTGTATGCTGATCATACCACTCGTCGGCACTCTCACGCCAACTTTGGCGAGTGGTGCAAAAGAGAGACCAGTGGGTATCGGCCTCACGTTCCTATTTTTCCTGTTTGCTTTCTTCTACAAGCCTTCTTGGGGAGCAACGACATGGATTTGGACTAGCGAGGTCTTTTCCATCAACGTTCGAGCTCAAGCTGTGGGCATGTGTTCACAGATGCAAAACGTGGCGAACACAATTTTCCAGCAATTCTTTCCAACATTCTTGGCAAATGAAGGCCTCAAATGCCTGTACTTCTTCATGAGTGTCAATGTTTGCTGTAAGTTGACCTCCATATTCGCCCAGGTGTTATCTAGCTCTGTCGCCGTTGTCGCGATCTAGGAATCAGACTAGTATCTTTTTGGTGACTGTGAAGCTGGCTGACCCTGTCCAGTGGTTGTGTTCGTGTACTTTTGTTTACCGGAGACCAAGCAG
>NZ_JAEAGP010000248.1 GCF_015999305.1 Erythrobacter sp. YJ-T3-07
TGGGCCAGCACCTGGATCTCATGCGGGCGCACATAGCTCACCGCATCGGCCGCCGCCTCAGCCGAAACACCGGGTGACGACACCACCGCCCCCGGTGCATGGTCACGGCCATGGAACAGGTTCACGTCACCCAGGAACTGCAGCACGAAAGGCGTGGCCGGGTGGTCATACACCTGGTCGGGCGTGCCCTCCTGCTCGATGCGGCCCTGGTTCATCACCACGATGCGGTCCGCCACCTCCATGGCCTCTTCCTGGTCGTGGGTCACGAACACACTGGTGATGTGCATCTCGTCATGCAGGCGGCGCAGCCAGCGGCGCAGTTCCTTGCGCACCTTGGCATCGAGCGCACCAAAGGGCTCGTCCAGCAGCAGCACCTTGGGCTCCACGGCCAGCGCACGGGCCAGCGCGATACGCTGGCGTTGCCCACCCGACAATTGATGCGGATAACGGTCGGCAATCCAGTCGAGCTGCACCAGCTTGAGCAAC
>NZ_JAEAGP010000249.1 GCF_015999305.1 Erythrobacter sp. YJ-T3-07
GTGTTAGTGGGTGCTCCTTTATTCCATGGGTCATTATCCCAGCCATTGCCAAAGACAAGAACATGTTCCTTGTTAGCCCTGCTGAGCGAGTATGTGGCATTGGGATAATACAATCCGAAATTGACGATTCCAATGAGAGGAGCTCCAGCATTGTCAATTGAGTTGCGACCGAAGACTTGGTGGAAGAAGTTGAAAGCGATTCCAAGATTATCGTAGCATGCATCGACACTCGGCGCTCCCTCCTGGTTCAGCGGCGGTTCGCCTTCAGACCTCATCAATACCCCAGGCAATGCCCCCTCGTGGGAGTCGAATTGCATGTCATAAACAGATCGATTGGGCCGGATAATTTGGTCAGTCGTGTTGAATACTGATATGTTTTTTGAGTCCGCCAGAATAGACCCGCCCTTCGACCAAACATTAGCATGTGATTTTTCGTATGTTCTTGCACAGAGCTACTTACCTCGAACGATGGCGGAACTGCCGCG
>NZ_JAEAGP010000250.1 GCF_015999305.1 Erythrobacter sp. YJ-T3-07
GCGAAATTACAACGGGTGATATATGTTGAAGAAGCGGAGCCGTGAAAGATTTTCTCCGGCTCAGTTGTGACGAAATTAATTAGTTGGTTAATGAAAAGCTATCCTCGTGATCTCAACATACACCTTGCTCTTGGGAAAAAAAATAAAAATTGTGAAAGTCCAGAAGACAATGGGCCTTGAAAAATGAAATGTGATTTTTGTCATCATATCACCAACATTGGCGGACAAGTAGTTGAGCCGGGCACCGACTCTCTTGACGAAATCGATAGACTTTACTTTGAGTTGAATTACTGACCTGGAGTCTATTGTAGCTTGGCCTGACGAAGCCGTCCAATCGAATGGCGATTCACGTTCGAGGAAATGTACAACATTCGAAAATTGATAATGAAACCAGGAGTGCAAAAGTGGTAGAAAAGAAAAGCAACGCAACTTTTATTGGCCGCTTGCCTGCGGCATATTACCTAGGCAAGATTCTTGAATTTCCT
>NZ_JAEAGP010000251.1 GCF_015999305.1 Erythrobacter sp. YJ-T3-07
GAAAAAAAGAAATCAAAGGTCTATATGCATTCCAAAGCAGTTCTTTTCCCATTCCATACCCAAAGTTTTTTGTAAACCATCCCATTAACCGTGTGCTGTAACCATGATCATAGAACCGAAAGGGGAGTATTAAAAGTGTGTAGATGCAGACGTCGTGGCGGGTCGAGCTCATCACCTGAGACAGGATGGCGTGCACCTAATGCGGAACCACAGGATGAGTAATCCGCAGACTCGGTGTCGTGACCGGGAAGCCGAGCTGCAAAGGGCGGCGTGAGCCATAATCTAATCTGAAGCCCAAAAATGTGTCCATATTTCCAAGAAAGAAGCAAGCCGTCCCAGTCTATTTTGAACGCCGTTGAAGAGAGAGAGAAAGGGTGAGCTGAAATCCAAAGTGCGCGCGTGACCATGAAGGGCAATCCTCCCTTGCTGCTGGGAAGCAAGTACAGTGGCAGCGAGCCGTCGTGTGTAAGTTGCTGGATCGGAAT
>NZ_JAEAGP010000252.1 GCF_015999305.1 Erythrobacter sp. YJ-T3-07
AGTCCTACTACGACAACGTCGGGCAAATCACCCCGCCCAAATCCGGCCCCCAGCTCCAAAAGGGCGACCGGTTCAGCTTCTCGACCTTTGGCTTCCCGCCGCTGCAGTCCGAGGTCGCGGAGTCGGTCGCGCCCGCCTCCGGCACGCCGGGGCGTCTGGCCTGGCGGGCGTGGCAGGACGGCAACGAGGAGGAGGCCCTGGACGTCTACCACGCGTGGATCGTCGAGGACATGCCCTGGGGCGTCGTGCGCGTCTTGACCCAGGAGTCCCAGATCGGCAGGCCGGCGGCGGGGCTGGCGGACAAGAAGCCGAACCCCATGCTGAACGGGCACCAGGATTGGTTGGATGGGCTGGCGAAGATCACCAAGGAACACAATTGAGTGCGCAAATGCAAACGATAGTATGTTTTTTTACTGCTTGCGGACTCATGTACATGACGCAGTCGTCTGAGATGGTCGTCCCTACGCCAGGGAAGCAACCATATA
>NZ_JAEAGP010000253.1 GCF_015999305.1 Erythrobacter sp. YJ-T3-07
GTTACATCCCAGCCGGGCACTTTCTCAGGTGTCAAAGCCGAACAACATGGACTATTGCGCCTTAGACGCGTAGTGAGAAACCTCGGTCTTGATTTGCCGAAAAAGAAAATCGACGGCAGGTGGCAGCTCGAAGTATGTGCAGCAAGCATTGGCAATCTTAACACCAGGTGGCTCAACGCTTTCAGCGATTGCGCTCTAGGTAAGACGGATTTGACGTTGGCCGCAGCAGACAGCAAGGCCCCAAAATTGAAAGTGTATTACCCTACTGTGAGCGATGTCAAAAGCGCACACGAATCAGCGCAACAAGGCGCGAGCAATGTAGGATGTCACACTCGCCCTTGGCCGTCTACACCCAACGATATCAAAGATTTATTCCATCACTACCAGTCCAAGGATGCCGGCCGTCTTTTTCACCAAAAGCTCATTATGGCATATGACATTCAAAACAGACAATCATTGCCATACTATGTTTATGTTGGGTCCG
>NZ_JAEAGP010000254.1 GCF_015999305.1 Erythrobacter sp. YJ-T3-07
CGACCGCTCGTCGTCGGGAGACCTGTGACGTTCCACGTGTCCCATCGACTCCAAACGACGAACCAGTGGTGACACGGTGCCCGAGTCCAGTTGTAGACGCTCCCCGAGCCGGCCGATCGGGACAGATTCTTCCTCCCACAGCACCAGCATCACGAGGTACTGCGGATACGTCAGTCCGAGTTCGCGCAATCCCGGTCGCTCGGCGGCGATGATCGCGCGCGACGCGGTGTAGAGCGCGAAGCACAGATGGTCGTCGAGGCGAATCTTTCCCACGTGAAGAAGACTAGGCCCGATTTAGATTGTGCACAACCTAGTTGCTCGCAATATTTCTGTGGGCGACGTCATATCGACGCGCAAGGAACGTTCAGCGGAACGCCGTGACGTCGTATCGGGCGCAGACGAATCCCTGATTGCGCGCGAGGTCACGCAGTTCGAGGTCGCACCTCGCGGTGAACAGTGGACGCCCGGAGCCGAGCAGCACGGG
>NZ_JAEAGP010000255.1 GCF_015999305.1 Erythrobacter sp. YJ-T3-07
GGCGCGGACCATATGCACCAGCCGCTGGCCTCACGCTCGGCAGCGGGGGCGAGATATTCGGCGGGCACGGTGCGGTCGCCGAAACGCTGGTCCGGCCATTGTGACGGGCACGCACCCGCAGGGGCAGATCGTGCGCTCGAAGCGGACCTGCGCCAGTGGTTGGGCGATCACGCGAAGTCGAGCACCCGGTCGATCGCCTGCGCGTGGCCAGCGCGGTCGCGATGCCGGCCACCGGCTGGCTGGGCGACCGGGTCGGCGCGCGGCGGCGAGCACCTCGGTGCGCTGCAGGTGGCGGATTTCAACCGCCAGCCGCTCGATGCTGCCCGCGATCACCGCCAGCGTCGCGAAATACATCGCGTGGCGCGTCCTTGTTGCCCGGGTGGATCCTCCAGCCCCTGATCGATCTGGTCCAGCCTGCAGGGCAAGGTGGCGACCGACAATCGTCGAACCGCTTCATGCCGCCGCAACCGGAGGCAGCGGGTCG
>NZ_JAEAGP010000256.1 GCF_015999305.1 Erythrobacter sp. YJ-T3-07
GTCGCCTTCTTCGTTTGTCTCAGAGTGCCGAGCCTGCGGGGCTTGTAATTTGTTCACTTTGCCCCAAGTAACTGACTGCTTGCGTTCAGCGGCGATGGCACGCATGGCCTGTACACGAATAGCTCGCCGTTTCTCGCTGGTATATTCTTGGCCGTCGCTGGAGTGGATCCATTGGAATTGAGTGACTCCCATATTTTGTGTGCAATTGGCCTATGAGGATCGTTGTATTTGCAAGCGCATCCAGGGAAATCAGGAGTCAAAAATTGTGAGAGATAAGGAGGAGGAAAATGTGCAGAAACCGTTGGTTTGACAAGGTCTACGTAGGACATGAGGCTCCGAGTAAAGCGTCACCATAGAGCTTTTTCTCGAATCTTTGCGAATGCAGCAATCTTATCTCGCGCATAATCCTCCGAAGATCTCATGTGGCCGGGGTACACCTGGGCAGTAGGTTGTTCATCCAGCCCAGAGGTCCGCCGAACAACCT
>NZ_JAEAGP010000257.1 GCF_015999305.1 Erythrobacter sp. YJ-T3-07
GCCGATATTGCTTTGTGTCGGAACCAATTCGAATTTCTCTGATGTCGTCCACATAGATACATTTTGAGGGCTTGCTCTTGTTCCATGTGATTTTTCCTGCTTCATGGTCAAGAACTAAGAACATCTTCTTGTTTCTGTTTTTCTTCGAGACTTTATGGACAAAGGTGCCTCTCACCAAAGCAAGAGGAATGACTGGCCCCGCAGCAGGATCAACGGGAGAAGTTGAACCAGAGACGGAAGCTGGGTTACTCGTAGAAGAGACTTCTCGCACCTGGCCATCTATAAGGCCCAACGGATTGCAGAGCTCATCTCTCTCGTCGCAAACATCCGAGTCCGAATCGGTGAGAGCACTGTCTTGTGGCATGGTATTGGTGCTATCACTTCTGCCCCGCCTCAGAATGCCAGGGCCAATACTGGTGTTCCGACTGTTCGGATTGACAGACGACTGACGACGTGTGCGGCTAACAACCTTCATCGTCTTGC
>NZ_JAEAGP010000258.1 GCF_015999305.1 Erythrobacter sp. YJ-T3-07
GGATGGGAAGGAAGTCAGAGACTTGTCGGAGGCTGCGACTGACGAGGCAGAGCTAGAAGGCTGGGAGGTGAGCTTTGCCCTCTGCCTCGATCGGGTGCGCAAGGTGTGCCCCCTTCCACTCCTCGCGGATGCTGTCGATAGCTGTGATGTGGACCGCTCTAGCGGCATGACCACGGATGAGGACGAAGTCGATTCAGGCTCCATGTCGACGGACTCAGGAAGACCTGGACCATTGCTGTCCGGTAACAAACAGATACTCGTGTGAACTCTGTACTATGACATGGTGTTCTGTGTCTGAAGCGGTAGACTGAAGAAAATATTGTGAAAATAAAGTAGTGATGTTTGGTCATGGGGGGACGCTTGTGATGCGACCCATAACATCCACTGTGACCAGCCTGGCGGGAGTGCCACGTTCGTAGCCGTGCCCGCGCAGGTGTACCGTAGCCTCAGGACATACAGTACCTACTGTAGGTAGCGGGCGCT
>NZ_JAEAGP010000259.1 GCF_015999305.1 Erythrobacter sp. YJ-T3-07
CTTACCTCAGTATGGACATCGGCCCAGAGCTCCTCGATACTCTTCTTGCCGCCCCAGCCTGGGTGGTTGAGTGCAACAGAACCCGAGGCGTCTCTGGCGATATCTGTCTCCATTGCTCCTGCCAATTTCTTGGCCTCCTCTACCGCACCTTGCGAGTCTCTGTACATATTTGCACGACGGTAGAAAGCAGCAATCATTAACCATACCTTAATCAAAGTTGCCTGCCGCTGCCGTCGTACTTGCTCCACTGGGAATTGCAAGGTTGGCAATGAGTTTGGTGGTGACAGGGAGTCAAGCATGAGCAGGTCAGAGTTTGTCGACACCCTGTTGGAGGACAACGATGAATCAAATCTGATAAGTCCTCTGTTCTTGGAAAACGATTGTTGTCTGGCGATCTTGTCTTTCGTGTTGGATGCAAAGAAGTCAGGCCGATCGTTGGCTGCCGAGTCGCCCATGGGCGTGAAATAAGCGTCTCCATCGGAT
>NZ_JAEAGP010000260.1 GCF_015999305.1 Erythrobacter sp. YJ-T3-07
TCTGGTCAAGCCAGGAGAGAGGTTCCGCTTGACCAGATGCGTGATGTCTGCCTCGAAAGGCATGTATCCACCACTGTGCTCGGTCACAAAGTGCTCATTGACATAGACACGGCCCTTGTGCGTCGCCGCGTCGAAGCGCAGGAAATAATTCTCTCCGGTCCAGGTCCTGGGCACGACGACGTGGCGTTGGTAGTAGACCCATCCGACGTGGTCGCGGATGCTGGCGTCGAGGAAGATGTCGTTGTAACTCGACGGCACGGGCACTTGTAGTCGTGGAGGGATCACCTGGAGCCATCCCTGGTCGTATTCAATGTCCGGCCCGGAAGCGAGTGAGAAGTTCCACACTCCGTCGAGGCGGACGAGCTGCCTCGTGGGTGTTTCCTGTGGTCTGAGCATGTTTTCTGGTGGAGTATCTATCGGATGGTGGATAGCCAAGGTCTGTAAATATACTATCGAAAAGCTTTTTCGCCTATCTTGGCAGAT
>NZ_JAEAGP010000261.1 GCF_015999305.1 Erythrobacter sp. YJ-T3-07
GGTTCAGCCTCCTCATCATCCTCGCCATCCTCATCCACAGCAGTCAACACACCTGCGGCAGCAGCCGCCCCACCCGACGACGGGATATCTACACCAAGTTGTCTAAGAAGTTGGTTGGGGAGAAGGTCGCCTTCAGGCATAGGATGACTAGCCATAGGTCTGCGAGTAAAGTCTCGGCCACCGGCACCACCACCACCAGCGTTTGGCACAGGTGCTTTGTCGGTGGATACCTTCTTCAACTTCTCCTCCACCAAATCCTTCTTCTGTCCAGGCTCCCTGTCGTGAACGAGAATCGGTCCACCAGTGGGCAAAGGACCCGGTCGGTCAAGCTTGACTGGCCAGTATCGGCCTTTGACGGGACTGATATACTTGAGCTGGCCGGGAAGGACACGAGACATGTTGTCGATATCGTAACCGGGCTTCTCTCGCTGCTCCTTCTTCTTGATCTCGGTTGCGGGCGATGCCTCCTTGTCTGCCACGGCC
>NZ_JAEAGP010000262.1 GCF_015999305.1 Erythrobacter sp. YJ-T3-07
AGGGAATCAAACTAGATCACTGGGTCTTGCCCGCCGCAAGTATGGTAAGTCATGTCAGTCTCCTTTTTGCCTACTGCCGCGTCGTTTTGGGCTGCGCGCACTCTGGTCAGCTACAGCTGTTGTTCAGGATGATCCTTTATTTCATGCAATAGTATACTAAATGCACCATGAACATTGCATACTGACCGATCTTGGACACAGGGCTCGACCAACAAACAAATCTCGCGCTTAGAGACGACGGCCGTTTATACCCATCCCGATGCCACGGTCGACGTTATCCTTATTCATGGTTTGAATGGCGAGCCCCAGAAGACTTGGACAGCCAAAAATGGAACCTTCTGGCCTACCGACTTGCTGCCGAGCTCGCTAAGAGACGCCAAGGCCAACGTTCTCGTCTATGGATACAATGCGGATGTCTACTCGAAAAAACACGGTGGAAACCCGAGCGACAACTTCGTATACATGCATGCGCAAACCTTGGTC
>NZ_JAEAGP010000263.1 GCF_015999305.1 Erythrobacter sp. YJ-T3-07
TGCGAACTGCACGGCCGTGAACACGACGTGTGGCAGACAGGCAGTATAGAGCGGATAGTACGCGGTCTTGAGCAACGGCTCGTCCGTGGGGGTCAAGAATCGCAGGCGTTGTCGCCAAGAATTGGGACCTGGAAGCGCCGTACCCATGGTATTAGATGCCACACGGGAGGCCTGGAGCTCTGGGTCTGTATCCAGGTTGGCCGTTTTGATGTCCTTCTCGCTTGAATTTTGCTCGTTGCCGCTCAACGGATGTTGTGTTGATGCCATATGGCTGGCTCGGAGGACAGTGTCTTGGTTGTTGGCAATGGGAACATATTTCGTCTCCTCGAACAACGGGAAAAAGATGACAGTGAGTATGGTGAGCGTGATGGCTAGCGCAAAATACGAGTCTCGCCAGCCGGTGATGGAGGCTTGATATCCTGCAATCATGGGTGTCAAGAAACTACCCATCATCACGGCGACAAAGTAAACGGCGTTGGCCG
>NZ_JAEAGP010000264.1 GCF_015999305.1 Erythrobacter sp. YJ-T3-07
CCCAATCTTCTTGCCTACAACCTCGCTTGAATCCGTGAAGAAGGCCAGGCTTAGCTGAGCACTCTTGCCGACCGCCTCCAGACGTGCCTGTCCTCCCGCATGCAGCTTTTTGCCATCCAGTGTCTTTAAATCCCAAAGTGAATCATCTGAATCCCCTAAAAGCGCGGTGTACACTTTGTCCAGCCGTTCAGCCTGATCTTGATCATTAGGAGTGACGGAAATGAGGGAGACGCCCACAGCACCATTGGCATGCTTTGCAACCCCGGTCTGCTGGTATGGAACCCGGAGCTCGCGCTTCGTGTCGTCCAGACACCAAAATGGTAGCAGACCCGGCTCGATTGGTTTCCCACCGTGATCATAAGCCGCCGCGACAGCCCACTTTAGTTCTTCACCATCGGGACGGTGCCGACCGCCAGGAATCAAATCGCCGTACGTGATGCCCGCCTGAGTGTGATCTACCTTCTTCTGGATTTGCTGGAATG
>NZ_JAEAGP010000265.1 GCF_015999305.1 Erythrobacter sp. YJ-T3-07
GAACCCCCAAAAATGCCACCCTGCGTTTGTGAGCCAGTCCCCGGCGACGAATGCTCGCCATTGGACGAACCGGAGCGAGGCATAGTAGAACCCATACAGTCGAGACTTGGAAGCAGTGTTTATCGCTTTGATTTTGGCCGACACAATCTGGATAAAGTCGAAGACGACATTTTTCCCGTTATCGCTCTCCAAGAGATTCGGTCGGCTGGGTCCGCTTTGGATTCGGTGCCCTACGCGGCTAAACCTGATGATCTGGCAGGGATACGCAACTAACGGCGGGTAGCACGTCATTGGAGCTGGTCACTCCTTAATGCGCTCCGAGCGATGACTTCAACAATATCGTTCGTATGGGCCCAACTTGCCTGGTAATATGTCCATTGTTACTAGTCGTGGTGAAGCCGGCAAAAGATCATGTGCATCATGGCGTAGTAACATGGCGTCCCGTGAAGCGTGTTTAGGGCCAAGCTTCACTTCGGGATTAG
>NZ_JAEAGP010000266.1 GCF_015999305.1 Erythrobacter sp. YJ-T3-07
ATTCAAGCCACCAGAGACCGAGCAAGCTTTCGACCGGCGAACGATACGCATCACACAGGACTGAAGCCAATGGATCCTTCGAATAACGACTTACCCCGCCTTGACTCGCTCAGGAATCGACGCCGGCATTTCTCGCCAAACCTACCACTTGATGCTTGTCCAATCGGTTCTGATCCAAGTACACAGTAGAGTTTGTCGATTCGTCTGTACTTGGTAACATGTCGGAACGGACAATGCTGAAGTGCAGGCAGTTAACAATGCATTGTGCTTGGTGATTGTTGCCAAAGGATTGATGATGAGTTCAAGCCTCCAGAGCCTAGGAACCCAGCGGCAAGATAGCCTTCCCGTTTCTGACAGCTTCCGCCAGGTAGTTACCAATCGGATTGGTACTTGCAAGCATCTAGAACATTTGCATGATGCATATGAATAGCCGGCCGGGCGCCTTTGAGTGCGTGGCCCATGCTATGCCAGAAGACGCTGG
>NZ_JAEAGP010000267.1 GCF_015999305.1 Erythrobacter sp. YJ-T3-07
AATCTTGCTGGTATTTGTGAATTGCACAAAGAGCAAGCAAAGACCGAGGAGGAAAAGGCAGAATGGAGCGTGATAGAAACCCTCCTTGCCACAATCCCCGAAAACAAATTGTCGACTATCTAGGTTTCTCACAAGTGGACGAAGAAGAGACAACGAATGGTGCTTCTGAAGAACCCGGGACCAAGGAGCCCGAGGCAGCTGCAGAGACCGAGACAGCAAAGCCTGCCCCCAAAAAGGGCCACAAGAAGAACCGTTTGTCCATGTTCTTTTCAGAGGGTGCCGAAAATGAAGGTGATGATATCCTGGCTGAGCTCTCTGCAAACAAGGGTGCCAAGACCGACAATCCATTCCATCTCTTTGCCGAGAGCGACTCTGCAGTCGAGAAGTCCATCACCAAAGCCTTGATGCTAGGACAGTTCGAGAATGCGACAACAATATGTCTCAAGGAGGAGAGAATGGCTGATGCTTTCATGATCGCCAA
>NZ_JAEAGP010000268.1 GCF_015999305.1 Erythrobacter sp. YJ-T3-07
AATGACTTTGATATTGCTCTTGGCAGCCTGCTTCATAACTGGCTGGATTAATGCCCGGGACAAGTTCTCGACTTGTTGGTATTGTGGCAAGATGTAGACCGGCTCAAGGACTGCGGTGAATCGGTGGATAAGCCAAAGGTCGTGAAGGGGACCACAGGTATTTGGTCAACTTACTCAAAAGATCCTCGTCGATCTCTGGAAAAGCCTGGCCATCGGTTCTCAAGCGCTCTTTGAACCCATCCAGCACGGGATCACCTACAAATTCTCTGAGGGGCGGCCCATCGTCCTCGCCTGCGAAGACATCGGCGTGCAGCTCTGCTTGTTGTGACGATGCGGCAAAGTCCAGGTGTGGATCGCGCCAACCTCCAAAACGTAGCTTGAAAAGCGCAATGCCAACTATTTGGTCCTTCTCGTCTCCTTTCACTCGTGCCACCTGGACTATCCCGGAATGGTATCGAATCATATCCACCAGGTATTCAG
>NZ_JAEAGP010000269.1 GCF_015999305.1 Erythrobacter sp. YJ-T3-07
CTGGCTCGTGGCGTTCATCAGCAGCACGATGGCCGCGCTCAATAGGTGATGGATGATCACGGGGTTGGCCGTCTTCCACTGCTCGGGGTGTGCGTCGCGATACATGCGCACGAGCCGGATCATCATGGATGCGGCGCTGGTCAGGGACCGCAATATCAAGATGATGTAATTAGGATTGGCTCTACTCTCCCCCTTGGAGTCCACTTTGGACATGGCAAAGCATCGCAGAAATGGCGGAAGGGTAACCAAAGAGGCCATTTGGTATGACATGTGGAAAAAGAGAACATGCCTGCTCGTCTCTTGTCCTCTAAGGTCGAGGCGCCGGTCGCGAGACTTGAAGAAATTACTCAGTGCTTCATGTGTGGCAACGAGTAAATGTGCCTGCTGTTCAGCGGGTATTGCCTCAAACTTGGATGTAAATCTAAGTCGTATCAGTAGAGTACTCGTATAAACAACCGCAAGACGCACATCTGATCCATT
>NZ_JAEAGP010000270.1 GCF_015999305.1 Erythrobacter sp. YJ-T3-07
AGCCAGCGAAAAGCAGTTATGCTGGGAAAGTTATCATCATCTTGGCCTCAATGAACGCCAATCCGTCAATGAGATTGGCGAAGAACAATTCTTTACGACTATTTTCCTGAACCTGTTCGATGACCTTGACCGCTATCTGGAGCTCAGTAGCGGGCTGGCTGTGGACGCTACGCCTTCACGAGACCAGCAAGAAATGCTGATGGGACAGATCACGCTCGAGAATGACCTCCGACAGGATATGATATGGGCGTCGTTACGCCTCAGACTCTACTTTGCCGTTGTCAACCACGAGCCAGATGCTGTGAGTCTGGTCGTGGATACTGCAGATGAATCCTTTATCCAACAAAGTGACGACCATTATTGGGCCAGAAGAATGATCTTGCACTTGCATAACGTTGTCAATTACTGCTTCGGCGCCGAAAAAGTCACCAATGCTTATCAATCCCTTGTGGAATATTCACAGGAATGGGTAGCTTCGA
>NZ_JAEAGP010000271.1 GCF_015999305.1 Erythrobacter sp. YJ-T3-07
GACGAGATCAAGGATCTGGTGGAGGACTACGAAGATGTGAAATGGATATACCAAGCATTGTTGGAATACAGCACAGCGTTTGAAGCATTGAAACCCACTGCAGGAGCAAATGCAGACGATCCGTTGTTGGGCACGGAAAGCAAAGCATGGCTTGCGAAACTGAGAGAGCTTGATCCATTACGGAATGGAAGATGGAACGATGTTCAACCTACTACATAACCAATACAGCAATGCACGATTTTCAATGCTTTGGAGATTCCGTGTCTGGAAACAATCCAGCTGTCATGTTGCACACAAATGACAGTTCTTGGCATAGAGTTGACCAAGACTGGAGGTTATGGGATCCAGAAATGGCAGGATTTGTGCTGAATAGAGCGACAGAAAGATGTTGTCGACAAAGGATTCATTTCAGGCAGTCGAATGACAAAAGAGGGCTTTTTTTACCATT
This sequence comes from Erythrobacter sp. YJ-T3-07, assembly GCF_015999305.1. Lineage (NCBI taxonomy): Bacteria > Pseudomonadati > Pseudomonadota > Alphaproteobacteria > Sphingomonadales > Erythrobacteraceae > Erythrobacter > Erythrobacter sp. YJ-T3-07. Next base: position 449 of record NZ_JAEAGP010000271.1, read on the forward strand.
GTCTAGTGTCTCAACAAGTGCAGTGAGCG
>NZ_JAEAGP010000272.1 GCF_015999305.1 Erythrobacter sp. YJ-T3-07
GGACTGTGCAATGATCGATGTGTTATCATGTAACATATCCCTTTTGGAACCTACGTACCCATAATCTCGCAGCCGATGGTCGGAGCTCTGATCTGGATCATATCTAGGTCTGATCATACAAGACAGATACTGCAAACAATCTGACCAAAGTCATGATAAGCCATCTTGTCTTTGTCACCTGCCAGTAAACGTCTCTTTCAAGCGTGTCCTTTCCTTGTGTGTACCGGTGATAAGATGGGCATGATGTCGTCTTTCATCTACTCGAACAAAGCAATCTTGTTTCACGCAGGTTCTCTCCTTGCACGAGACTCCAGATCGGCGGCAACATACAGATAGATCACTGGCTGGACCATCATCCACTGAAAACATTGAACCTTGACTGCCAACCAGTAGTGATCACCGGAGGTAAACCACGAATGCATGCTTGACATTTCTTCTTCCGAACAAGGGGCTTGGTAACTCCGATATAGCCATACG
>NZ_JAEAGP010000273.1 GCF_015999305.1 Erythrobacter sp. YJ-T3-07
GCCGTGCTGGTGTGTGACACACCTGTCTCAAAGGTGAAGATAGCTCGTGGTGGCTATGGTGATATCTTCGGCCAACTGCTCAAGAACACCGCGGCTGCTGTGGGACCAGAAGATCTGGTATCGAAACTTCGCATTACCGAATGGGATATTGTGACTGCACAATCGTACCCAGAGATCGAAGAAGTTGATGCTTTCTTGCTGACGGGAAGCAGTAAGTGATATATATGTTTGATCTCGGGCCCGAGAATGCTGAAGCATTTTCACCACAGAACATACAGCTTTCAAAGATGATGCTTGGATCTTAAGGCTTGTCAAGTGCACGAAAAAGGTTCTCATTGAAGCCAAGAAGCCATTTGTTGGTATATGTTTTGGGCACCAGGTCATTGGTCGTACTTTGGGCGCTCAAATTGGGCAACGGTGGGCAGGATTGCGGCCCGTGATTTGTTACGACTCGAGTCCGGCATGTGTCTATATGGC
>NZ_JAEAGP010000274.1 GCF_015999305.1 Erythrobacter sp. YJ-T3-07
TATCTTGTGAGGTCCTGAAATTCAACACTCATCAGCTTGACCATCTCTTGTTCCGTACGACGCAGAAGATCAAGGTATCTCTTGACGGGTAAGCGGTTACGATTTAGGTATGCTACCGCTTGTGCAATTGCAAGCGGAAGAAAGGCCAACTAATTTAGTAGTTCCGTTACTGTTTGGTTATCTGTTAGGATGGTTTTGACTTGAATCGCCTTACGGAAGAAGTCGTTCGCTTCTTGTGAGGTCATCTCCGTCAGCTCTACCATATCAGTGTCCGCCACTGACAAGGCGATATCGCGTAAGCGGGTCGTGAACAGGAAGGTGCAATTTTCGGTGGTAGGCAGATATGGGTGAATACCTTGACCGATCGAGCCAGCTGCACCGAACAGAACATCCATACTGTCAGTATTATCCACAACCAGAAACCATTTTCGGCCTTGATCCATCTCGAGATGTCTTTGCAAAGTAGTTTTGATATCT
>NZ_JAEAGP010000275.1 GCF_015999305.1 Erythrobacter sp. YJ-T3-07
CTGGCCGTGAAGAGACGGTAGGCGAACTTGTCATTGACGACGCGCCATGCTGTATGGATGATCGACGGCTGACGTCTGGTGATGAGGAAGCTGAGGTAGCAGGGGATCGAGTTTGGGGAGTGTAAGGCATCCCAGGAGATTTGGGCTGCCGGGCTAGCGAAAGAGGTGAAGGATGAAGAGACAAGTCGATACACGACTTAAGACTTCTGTTCCTAGGTGGTTGTTTGGCGTGAGGCAGACAAAAGGAAATCAGCTTCCAAGCTTCAAACCAAATGTGAGATCCTGAAGCGTTTGGTGGTGGAGCGACTGAGCGCGAGTAGAAGTCTGGCAAGGAAGGGTCTATTAGCATTATTGTTCCATACGATGCATGGTCCCCTACTAAGTGGGTTCGATTTTTCCGAACGGGGACGCTTGGGTCGGATCGATACGACTGTTAATGGCCTCATACGAGGCACTTGTTTGGAAAGCACGACGCGG
>NZ_JAEAGP010000276.1 GCF_015999305.1 Erythrobacter sp. YJ-T3-07
ATAAATCCTCATTCCCCATGCATTTACTTGACGCCCTTCCAGTGCTGGTGACTTCCAGTGAGACTAGGTTCCTTCACTCCACCTTCCATCTGCGTTCAATCTCGCAACTTTACAACATCCTGCCTCCCGACCACGACCTGGTGGATGGTATCAAGCTACCACGTAACGGCTGCACTACTCTGCAACGTCGACAGTGCCTTGGTGCACGTTCGTGCTGCCACGACATTGAGACTTCATGACGTTATGGCAAGTTATCATTCTGGCTCTTTATTCTAACTGGCAACGATATTATCAACGAGTAGTCTGAAAGAGCGCCTAGTCTCGTCTAGTCCAGCACATAGACTGCGACGAGTAGAAACTAACATTTCAATCACAAGTCCAAACAGAGGTCGCCGATTGGATGGTCCAGTCTTATCTTTCTTGGCCGGTCTTCAGGGTGTGACGTGCCCAAGCCGATCGTCAGGCTCCACTTGACT
>NZ_JAEAGP010000277.1 GCF_015999305.1 Erythrobacter sp. YJ-T3-07
CCGAGCATTCCTAGACTCAAGTTCGCAAGGTAAAAACGCAGAATATTGTAGCGAAGTAGTGGCGTGTTGATCATCTCACCTACAGTAGTGTCTGGCAATCATCACTGCTCCCGTTGATCAGCGGTGGAGAGCTGTGGACAAACAGGCACGCCCCACCAGTTTTCCTACAGTTTTCCGCACGGAGTTTTTTTTTCCATCAAATTTGATTGAAAAGCACATAGGCAATAGCTGCAGCATCGGCCGATGGGAAAAACCTACGTCCATTACCGGAAGATGTGGCGGACGCATAGGTTAGCCGAAGTAACATGATGTAAATGTTACAGCATGGTTTGGCTCGACCGCATTTGCTTTTACTTTGCAGCACTCGGTAGGACCTGCTGCTCAAAACTTTGCACCAGGGTACCGTCTCGAATACCTACTATGCTACTTGGATGGCACCACCTTCAGACTGCAGGACTGGCGGCTTTGGGATTCCC
>NZ_JAEAGP010000278.1 GCF_015999305.1 Erythrobacter sp. YJ-T3-07
GCTGGCTTATCGTAGGAAGAGTCATAAGTAGAGGCCGGTACAGCACGAGCAGCTGTCATGGGAGCTTCAGCGCGGTAACCCTGATTATGGTGAGGTGGAGCATAAGGATCGTCGAGATATTTCTTTTTCTTGGGCGAATCACACATGCCACAGCATGAGCCACAGCACTTCAGGCAATAACAGCATTCGCAGCAACAGGAGACACCACAGCAAGCACACCGGATGATACACCAAACGATAGAGAATATGATGAGTCCACCAATGACGATGATCGCGATTACGGGCCATCTAGCGAAATTAGTCTTCTGACCACTGACAAGCAATGAAACAGATTGTTGGGGGCTATGTTGATACGTACTTGCAATATGTTGCCTGCATACAGTTGTCCCAACTCGAGAAGGCTGTCTTCACATCCGAGATGGTGCTTTCGGCATTGCTGACAGTGCTGGCAGCGCTGGCAGCATCGCGTTGCCGC
>NZ_JAEAGP010000279.1 GCF_015999305.1 Erythrobacter sp. YJ-T3-07
CCAACTACTTCTTGAGCACGAAAGCTGGCGTGTTTGATATTGAATATGTTATTACTGATATCATCTTATCTTACGCCACTAACGGCCATCACATATGATACCGGGCGACTTGGTATAATTTTACGTTATGATGGTGGCCAAATGACATGGCACTTCGCCCAGTGTAATAAGTTTTTGCTCACCCCGCTCATTTAGTAGACTTTCACGTTGGGCATGCATAGTGACCAAGCGACCAAGTGTCCGTAACCAATGTCATAGAGCGTTTGTTTTCAGAAGGATGATAAAGATCCACACCCTATCAACTTTGAACAACAAAGGTCTCTAACATCCGGACCGCAAGATTCCGTGCGGAAAATAGCCATTCCAATCTTAAAAAGAACAACAATATCAACAGGCGGCACAGTCGCTTAACCCGGAGCGTAAGCGCAACCTGCTTTGTGATTGGGCACATTCGCGACTAGCGCTCGGCTTTTAT
>NZ_JAEAGP010000280.1 GCF_015999305.1 Erythrobacter sp. YJ-T3-07
GCGGCCGCAGCGATCGCTCCCTCCAGGCCTGGCGAACTTTCTCCCGCGCCTGCCCGAAGCCCCCGTTTTCTAGGATTTACTTGATCGATATGGGTATCATGGAAAATGCAAACATGGATGTATTAACATAAACAACGAAGAACGGTTTGTCGTAGGTATGATCTGAGAAAATATACTGCAATAGTCACTGGTTAGCATTTGTGCCCCTCGCTGCCGGAGAAAGGGGGGAACCGGTATGACGGCTGTTCAGTTGCAACTCACACTAGCAAGGAAATTTGATGCCGTCCATAGGAAAACCGTCACCAGGAGGCAGGTCAACCCCAGTGTCCTCCTCGCAAGGTTGAGATAACTGCCTTTCCGCGGTACGCTTGGGGCAGCACTCCGCCGCGACATGGACGAGGCCGACAAGTCCTCCATGGGCATCTCCGAGGCCTCGGAATGTCTCCTTATGGGTCGATCGGTCTCGCCGTCCA
>NZ_JAEAGP010000281.1 GCF_015999305.1 Erythrobacter sp. YJ-T3-07
CTGACTAAAAACTCTGAATATGCGTGGGCATTGCCTGCCATCTTGGCAATTGGTGCGGCATTTGGATCTGTTGAAGAAGAATTGATGCACCAGGCACTCATGAGATCTCACACTCTCTGTTTCATGCCAGCGTTCTGGTGTGGATACCAATAGAAGCGTCAGCCCTATCCTTATTATCTGCTACTCAAAGAGAGATCTCGAAGCTACAATTGTCTTGTATCTATTGAACTCGACTTATGAATAGATTCGGATGCCGTCTATTGACGGGGATGACTAGACCTTTGGTGATGGAAACTCTACTCGAACCTGTCGCTGTCACCAAGTCAAGTCCCCTAGAGTGACCGACTTGTTATCTTGTTCTAACTACCCCAGGTTCCTTATCAATGATTGCACCACATGACGTGAGGCCATACCCCACTTCTCTGCTCTAGTCTGATCCGCAATTGCCAGCAGGTCGTGCGAAGACATCCAGC
>NZ_JAEAGP010000282.1 GCF_015999305.1 Erythrobacter sp. YJ-T3-07
GTCAGTCATGCACAGACAATTTCATGCACAAACACCTTTCACTCTAGAGTCTTGTATGGGAACGACAGCCAAAGGACATGTTGAAGATGTTTCTTATTGAAGCTTCCATACTCTGAGTGGAACTTTTTGCATTGTGTATACTTCAATTGGACGCTTCAGGATTCGACAAGCAGCGCTCAATTGCGCATCACGAAGCGTCCTCTACTCTTCTTCTTGGGGCGTGGTGGCCCAAGAGTCCAATATATCAAGCGATCGTAAGTCAACTCGATAGATAATCAAATGCCATGAGGTATTTCGTCTGAGAGCGTGTCTGCATGGACCTATTTGGGTGCAACGTTTGCGGAACTGCCAATGAGGTCGTTCCCTTCGTCGCTATCCAAACCAATAAGGACAGCCGCACTGGAGTGCACAATCATGATTATAGAACGCCTGTGGCTAGTAATAATCATGAGGCTATTTCCGAAAGCCTGTTC
>NZ_JAEAGP010000283.1 GCF_015999305.1 Erythrobacter sp. YJ-T3-07
TCTTGGAATATGGAGCCGATATTCATGAAGAGTCCGATCGTCCATTTAGGAGGCCTTGCGCTATAGTGTCGGCGGTGTTGCTAGAACACGAGACCATGTTCACCTTTCTAGTGGCCAAAGGTGCGCTGAGACAGCAGACACCGTCTGATGCAATGCCTTGGCTTGAAAGCCATGGAAAAGAGCTGTGCTCTATGAAAGCCTTGTTTCAGCAAGCTGTAGATTCCATGAAATGGAACTAGTCATGTACTGGGTACACTTTTCAAGTACCATGTGGTTGAAACCTGGCTCAAGTAATGCAGGAATGAGAGGGATAGCAACCTACAACCCAAGAAAAACACAACTGGCAAAACAAGACAACTGAACTACAATGTAACAAGCGCCAGACATCTTCAACATAAGACAACCCAGGGAAAAAATCATAGACTAACCCACCCAAGTCCCATCTCAGCTAACCTCAAACCAACAGCTCAAAT
>NZ_JAEAGP010000284.1 GCF_015999305.1 Erythrobacter sp. YJ-T3-07
GGAGAGTGGACGCGATCATGCGGCTAGGATAATGCAAAAGCTCGACCTGCATCGCAAAGCCAACTACTCCACAGACACGAGTGCTGGACTGCCATCACCTGGGCCGAGCGGCGGTATTGCTAGCCTCATTTCTGCCAGTCATGGTTTGTTGCCTGGATATCCTTCCCCGATTGTGGGCCAGATGGTACCTCGTGCTCAGCCATCACCGCAACCGCCTACCTTATTGGGACCAGAACCGCACGCAGGCAGTCTTGCGCCTGCGACGCTTGCCAGTCCACCAGCACCTACTAGTCTCAGTAAAACGGCTGTCGTTTATAGCAGTGATCGATCACTCAGCAACGATGCCAGCTCTGGCCTCCCTACTGCCATCATGGCTAATTACTGGGGAAGCAATACTTGGGCTCAAGAATACGGGCCCAAGGTCGCCAAGCCGCAGTTCAACCCCGACGATCCGTTCGGACCCAATTCACCGT
>NZ_JAEAGP010000285.1 GCF_015999305.1 Erythrobacter sp. YJ-T3-07
CCAGCTTCTGCTATCGCTGTAGGTTTACATCGGGATTATTTCTTATGTAGAAATTGGTCTCTCGCGTTCCCATGACACAGAGTATATGGTTCTGCTCTTCCGTTGCCATCTTTGTAGATCAAGCGGTCTGTCAAGGCGGAGATATCTGAATCGAGGATCCGTAGATTTATCCTGACGGGCTAGGAAGCAATAAGACTTTGCCATAGTTTGATGTAGTTAAGTGGGCATTATTCCAGATGGTCGGAGCTCATGTCTCAGTAGGGAGGTTAATCAAGGGATTGGTAGGCTAGTTCTGCGTTGAATGCAGGTCTGACCATCCTCTGTAGATAGACGCTATTATCCTGTAATCTCGAGCTAAGTGAGTATAAACACGTTCGATCCTGAAGTTCAATATGAGGATTCATTGGTGTGAGAACTTTTCAATCCGCGTTTTGCCCAAATGCTATCATTATACTTGGGGGAATCAGGTGTG
>NZ_JAEAGP010000286.1 GCF_015999305.1 Erythrobacter sp. YJ-T3-07
CACGAATTCAACCATGGCGCTCGTGGTTTCGTCCTGATCTGCCTGTAACTCCGAGACGATTTTCTTTTCGTCATGCAGGAGCAATAAGGCAAAGGTCTTGTCCAAAAACACCGGATCATCTATCGCAGCCATGTCCAGATCGGCGAAACTATTTGCTGTGGTGAGCCACAAACCCCTGAGATCTTCAGCGCCGGTATTGTCGGTATTTGGGAGATCTGGCAGATGAAAAGGGACTGGTATCTGTACAGAATGCGTAACAGCGCCTTGCGCGGTATCGAGCTGTAGCGCCGCGATCTTGTTGGCACATACTGCCTCGTATACTTCTCGCATGGAAGCCGCGAGCGAGGAAGTCTCGAGGATTTGGCGCCAAAGAGTACTCATCGTTGTTTTGTCCTCACGACCTTTGTCTTTTAGCTGAAGAATTTTCTTGGATTCCTTCCAGACGAAATCGCTTCGCTGCTGAGCATACTTG
>NZ_JAEAGP010000287.1 GCF_015999305.1 Erythrobacter sp. YJ-T3-07
TAGATGGTGGCGCTGGGTATTAATGGTTTATGGAAGTAAAAGTGATGGAGGTATAAATCATGGTTGCCCTGCCAAGCCATCCGCCAAGCTGCTGCCAAGTTGCTAAGCTTCAACTATTCATTTGACTTGAGCGTTCGCCAAGGTGATTTGCATAATGGCCGTCCTTCCGACGCATGACCATAACTCTGTCGAGGAGTATAGTCACTCACCAATTGACCACGCCCCGGAAGGGGTCGCCGACGAGAAGGCCGGTCTTCCGGATACCGTTCAAGACGTCGAAGATGCGGTCGCAAATCTCACCCGCAAGCTCGGCGACAATCACGATGGCGTGGCTCCTATGGATGACATCCATTATGTCATGGACAAGATTGAAATATTGACTGTCGATGAATGCAAACTTATTATTGCAAAGCTTTTGAAAGACCACGAGTACGACTACAATTTCTCCTCGACTCAGCGGTTGAAGCTTGC
>NZ_JAEAGP010000288.1 GCF_015999305.1 Erythrobacter sp. YJ-T3-07
TTTCAAACGCGTGCCAACTGCCCTGGCCAGTCCAGCTTCCGGTTCCTTTCCCCATTTTTTCCCGGCTCTCTCAAAGCGATTGAATTGATCCATCACCAACTCACCATCAACAATCTGAAGCTTGTGTACTTTCAACACCAATAGCCTCTAACTGTTGACATCATTGTACACTAAAAAAAAGCTGCACGCACTGCATCTCTATTGACGATACCATTCATCGTCGACTTCTTCTGCAACAGCGGTTGCACGACTCTCCCACGGCTTGGTGACTTCTTTCTTGGTAAGCTTACTTTATTCCGCCCGATCAACCTGGCGAAAAAAAGCAAGGGCAACATTAAATTTCCGTCCTGCTCTCTGCCTCGACTTGTTTCCCTCCTCCTCCATCATCATCATCGCCATTCCCGTTCATGTTCAAACAACCATTCATCGCGGGAATCAATTTTTCATCACCTCAACCACAGTAGACCAAAG
>NZ_JAEAGP010000289.1 GCF_015999305.1 Erythrobacter sp. YJ-T3-07
CGGAGAAGTACTTGAGGTACTGTAATACATCCACCGATTGCGCAGACGTCACTGACTCTTGTAAGCCCTCATTCCCTCATTCAGTAGGTTAGGGCGTGGGCCTAGACTGTTCTGGGCGAATGCTGCAGTCGAGCTTCCTGTGGAATGGGATCCGTTTGGCGTTAGCTCACAGAATCGGGTTTAGTTCCTTTCAGCCTAGACTACAGGACTATCAGCGGCCCTTATTTTAGCACTGTTGTTAAATGAATCAAGTATTTCAAGTTCCTGTCACCGGCTAGATAAAATGAACCCTGCATTTTCGTGATATGGCTGCATAGGATTTATAGCGGGAGATGGATGCGATACGAGAAGCGGCGCTTTCAAAGGTCAAAAGCAGCTTTGCTCTGCTACATTCCAAATTATATCTTATTTGGTGACAGCACTATGCGTGCAAAGCTCTGAATGAGGATTCAAAATGCCATGTGGAAAT
>NZ_JAEAGP010000290.1 GCF_015999305.1 Erythrobacter sp. YJ-T3-07
GCAATAACTCAAACAAGGTTTATCCGATAATGCCGACACTGTCGCCAACACAGTCATTCCTGAAGGTCAGATGCGAGTGTATCGTTGTTGGAACATGTAAATGGAGAATAGATCTATACACTAGTACAAGGAAGCGCAGGTCTTCTTTTCATAGTATCACACACCATGGTCTCGCGGGCTCTCCCTTGTATCCATGCTCAACCATTAACGAATCCCATGTATCTCGAGGTGATTGTCCCATCGCATCGTTTCGTCTGAGCAGGGGTTGTCGCTTCGACCGCTCCTGGATACCCGTCGCTCTATGGAAGATGAAGGGCAGAGTGGCGTAGATTAATATACAGGTTCGGGCATGATTTAGTTGGCATCGGGTTGGCTGACAATGTACTCAACAGCCTTGTCCACTATTGTAAATCTGTTAGATGATGCTTCTTTTGTCATCCTGGAAAATCGGCTGGGCCGCTTACCGCTG
>NZ_JAEAGP010000291.1 GCF_015999305.1 Erythrobacter sp. YJ-T3-07
GTTTGTTGGTTGGTTTTTGGGTTGATGTGTGAGGTGAGGTATCTAGTCCGATCCGAAGGAAGGCTTCGTGAGGAAGGAATGGCACGTCACGTAGGAGGGGAAGGAAGGAAAGTTGAGATGAGATGGGAGGAAGAGATGGCGATGACGATGATGGAGGAAGAGATGTAAGGAAGGACCAAGAAGTTGTGGCCCCAAGGATCTGACCTGACCTAACTCAACGTCAACGTATGCGGACAGGACAGGACAATAGGTAGCTAGCTAGTAATCCCAAGATTTGACAAGGCAGCACAAGCACATACAGTAGGAGCAAGGAGCAAGGTGCAAGTCCCGGAGGCAAGGTAGCTTTTCTGGGGATCAGATTGGGTATCTGGTCAGGCTTGGGGGTCAGCAGAGCAACAGAACAGCAAGCATTTCCAGCTCAGCAACATCATCTCTGGTTGGTCTGGTGTGAGCTTGACGGGGACTGGAC
>NZ_JAEAGP010000292.1 GCF_015999305.1 Erythrobacter sp. YJ-T3-07
CGTTGAAAGGGGGCTCCCTGGTGCAGAGCTCATAGATGATGCATCCCAATGACCAGATATCAGACTTGAGGGTATATCTTTCTGCGGCACAAATCTCGGGAGACATGTAGAATGGTGTGCCGACATAGGTAGAAGCAAAGTCGTGTGATGACATGATTTTGGACAGACCAAAATCACCGAGTTTGACAGAGTTGTCCTCATTCAGAAAGACTAGATATGGTCGTGTTAGAACTGCGATACCATAGACTCCGGGGGTCAGAAAGTAGGTTTTGTGCTTACCATTCTCAGGTTTCAGATCGCGATGCAGAATAGTCATGCCACCTACGGGTGTCTTTGGCTTTGCCAACGGACCAAGCCCAAGCACGTTCTTGCCGACCTCTGGCGGATCAACACCATAATGACAACGGTACAACGCCATGATAAGTTGAGAGAAAATACTCCACACGAAAGCCTCATCGGCGTACTTGT
>NZ_JAEAGP010000293.1 GCF_015999305.1 Erythrobacter sp. YJ-T3-07
AGCCCCGTCTACGGGCCAGTTGACAGTTGCTTTGAGTAGTCTGGCGATCAAGTGAAGGCTCGCCCGCCACTCATAGAACGGGCTCGCATAGCTCCAGACATGCCAGGTCTCCCAGACGGATGGGAAGCCGACTACAATGGCTCGCGATGGCTTTATCGTTACAAGGCGACAGGACCGACACAGTTTACATTTCCCAAGGCTGGCGATGAATTCCCTGAGCATTTGGGCATGGGCAGTGGAATGTTTGATCTTGCACCAGAAGAGCGATTGGCGAGTGAACAGCAGATCAAGAGACGCAGTACCTTGGACGGTACACAGAGTGATCAAAAGCATCCCAACAATCGCAGAACGTTTGATCATTTGGATGACATAGATGAAAAAGGCGCTACTGGCTATTTCGATCCTTCAAGTTTTATGTATTTCGGGCCAGACATCAGTAATGGCGACCTTTCGATCACAACTGCAGCA
>NZ_JAEAGP010000294.1 GCF_015999305.1 Erythrobacter sp. YJ-T3-07
GATCGGTCGTCTGCCGGTATTTGACCATACCCGAAAGATCTTGGCAGCCCCTAAGCGGCACGTTGACCTCTTGGTGCATGCTCTCCTTCACATGGGCCATGGGCCTCGCATAGGATTTACCTACGTCGCCAGTTCAGATGAATGCTTCAAGGCCAATTCGCTCCAGTTTGTTGATCTGCGCTGCGGGCCTCGCCAGATACGCACCCCAAAACTCCCGCGGAGATTGGGCTGACGTCGTTGTCGGGGCCTACAGGCCAACGACAGCTCTCATGCTTATCTCTGACGGGTGGAGCCGACTATTTTCGGTCCAAGCATATCTACTGTAGCAGCGCAGCCCTGAATAGATAAGGAACGGTTACACACAAGGTCTTATCATCTCTTCTTCAGCCCAAGATATGCTAAGGTTCGATTTCAAAGGTCCTGGCTGCCTGGCTCTGCTTGCCATTGGTAATAAGCCTAGTGGCATG
>NZ_JAEAGP010000295.1 GCF_015999305.1 Erythrobacter sp. YJ-T3-07
TGATCATGAGTCAAATATGTTCAACTATTACACTAACCCGCATAAAATTTAGATTAGACGGGATTCGAACCCGTGATAGTGGCATTGAAAGAGCCATGTCGTACCACTTGACCACTAATCCTTTAAATAGTTTTATCCTTATATAAGGAATACAAGCCTCATGAATAATCGTTTTAACCTAGCCCAATGCAAGTATCGCACTTGCTTCTATTGATTACAAAACAATTGCATTACTTTTATGCTAATCAGGCTTAAAAAATAGTGGATATAAACAAAATATTTAGTGAATTATCAAATTAGTACTTTATTCCTTAAAATCTCTGGATTCTTACAAATAAAGCCTATCTTCATAATAAAAGAATATACCTTTATTATGTTTGTAATGATCTATTACGTATATTTAAGAAATATCTTAAGGTAAGCTTCGTGCCTATATGCTTTCAGCACTTATCTTTGACTAACATAGC
>NZ_JAEAGP010000296.1 GCF_015999305.1 Erythrobacter sp. YJ-T3-07
CTTACATTCGCGAAAGCGCTGTCTCTCAGCAGTTGCGAGACGGCGACAGACTGGTCGTAACCGTGCTCCAGTAACAGCCAGCCGCCCGGATTCAGGTGCGTTGGCGCGGCCAAGATGATGGCGCGCAGGTCGTCCAGGCCGTCGGGGCCGGCGGTGAGCGCCTGGCGGGGTTCGTGGCCGAGTGCGGCCAGGTGTGGGTCGCCCTCGGCAATGTAGGGCGGGTTGCTGACGATGAGGTCGAAGCGCTGCCCAGCCACGGGGGCGAGCCAGCTTCCGTGATGGAAGCGCACCGGCAGGTTCAGCTGGCGGGCGTTGGCCTGGGCCACGCGCAAGGCGGCTTCGCTGGCGTCGACGGCACTCACCTGGGCCTGCGGGCGCTGGTGCTGGATGGCCAGGGCGATGGCGCCGCTGCCAGTGCCGAGGTCCAGCACAGTGAAGGGGCGGTCGGGGTGGCTGTCGGGGATCAG
>NZ_JAEAGP010000297.1 GCF_015999305.1 Erythrobacter sp. YJ-T3-07
GCACTCACTGCAAAACAGACATTTCCCCGTGCCCCTGTATCTGAAGTTTGTTGCTAAAGATAACCACGGGGCCCTGGACACGGCAAGAAATCTGGAAGCAAGTTTGATCCAATGAATTTACATCGTGCTCTTCCTTCATCAATCCGATGGGCCATGGTGGTTATTGCGAACGGATGGACGACAATCGCAATTCCTGCAGCTTGACCGCTCGCGCCAGGTGCGACTCTGCCGGCCACCGCTTGATTTGCGTTTGTGACCTGTAACATGTCTGCAGAATGCTATCAAAGCCATGGAAAAAGCTTATTGGCACGACCGGCTATCATGACTAGCTCGTCATGTTGTGCCAAGCCTGTGGGTGTACAGGCTCGAATGAATTCCCCTGCTGGCATATCATTCTTGGCGACTTATCTCCCGTCGCGACTCGACTCGACCAGGACATCTTCCGGATAGACTCTGCCACTACTCT
>NZ_JAEAGP010000298.1 GCF_015999305.1 Erythrobacter sp. YJ-T3-07
ATTTTGCACCTATCAGGGATGAGGCAACTCTGAAGAATTATTTGGGAGGCGCAGTAGTCAGTTCAGAGTCGTGAAGAACGGGTCTCACTGATCCTCTGCCACCCCTCTCTATTTGATCTTCCGTTTTCTGAGATACCCAGTGGCTGTGATCAACGAATTGGATCATTGCACCTTTCACCTCGGCATCTCAATGGCCCTAGCCAGGTGGTGCTACACGCCTCTTAGACACAAAAGTCCAGCTAAGCAACCCCGTCTTGTTGATAGCCAGTGCCAGGAGGATGGGAGCAACTATTCAATGATTCTGTTCCGCTTTTCCTGGTTTTCTCGGTCCTGGCCTAGAACAAACCGCGAGGACTCGGTTGCAAGTATACCATCTTGGCAAGCCTTCGCCATGTTCATATGGTCAATGAACCAGGAGCGCAAAGCGATACTGTGCGAAATTTTAAGCGCGGCATGACTGGTGTTA
>NZ_JAEAGP010000299.1 GCF_015999305.1 Erythrobacter sp. YJ-T3-07
GACCTGTCTGCGTGTCTGCAACCTCTTGGAGTTGTGCAGCCATGATAGAAAGATCAGAATCTTCCTGTCGTTGCTGAACATAAGCAAGCAGTCGTCCCATCGACGTCAAACGTCTCTCCATTGACACGCCATCGTTTTCGAGGGTGTCAATTCGTTCCTTCATACTCTTTAATATGTGTGTTCTCATGCTCTCCAATGCTTGTGTAGTGTGGTCGGCCTGCGATGCCGTTGCCTGGCTTGCTTCAAGGTCCTTCAGACGCTCTGAGAGGTCTTCCAATATGCTCTCTGTAGTAAAAACACGGCTCTGCAACAAATTGTTTTCGTCTCGGAGCGAGACAATCCCAGAAGCTTGAGCATCCAGCGAAGATTGTAAGGCGTCCTTTTCCGCGTTCAGTCGCTTGTTCAAATCGGCAAGCTCATCCATGCGCTCTTCAAGCTTTCTGATGCTGTCTCCGACAGAACTGAC
>NZ_JAEAGP010000300.1 GCF_015999305.1 Erythrobacter sp. YJ-T3-07
GGACGAACTCTTGACTCTTTGGGAGCGTCGATGATAGACACAACTTTAGCGATCGATCGAGCCCAACAAGCAACAATGGACGGTCATCGTGCCCTCGACCAGAAATTCGTTTCTCTCGGTGCAGATCTGGCATTAGCCCAAGCAAATGCTAGCAACATCCTGCAACAGACACAGGTTTCCCATTTGATATTGGAAAAGATCGAGACAAAACTAGCTGACCAGACCCTGTTTTTGAAATCTGCCTTGGGACCTAGGGACGCAAATTCAACAAGTTATATGCAAGTACAGAGCAGAGCGAATTGGGGAGCGCAAGGTGCGTGTAGAGAGAGAAGATCTTGGAAATCTTGTTCATTGATCACAATTTAGGCACTACCTCAAACGACGGCCATATCATCGAGCCTGGAAACCAAAGTGGAGTCGTACTCCCGCCCACGCACGCATGGAAATCCCACATGGAACTCCATG
>NZ_JAEAGP010000301.1 GCF_015999305.1 Erythrobacter sp. YJ-T3-07
GGGGTCCAGGTCCGTCCCGTATCTGTTATCTTGTACGAATTTCAGGGAGTCCAGAATCCCAGGAACTCCAACCTCCAGCTTCAATCCGTTACTCTCCTTCCATGTTTTGTGCTGTATTTGTGGCGAAAGCAGAGAATGCAGTATGCATCTCGCTTCGTAGCCTGTTCATGAGTCCAGCTCCTGTGCACAGTCTTTGGGAATCGAGCTTTTTCGCAATGAATTGTACCAAGTCCCATAACCATTCTAGTCGTCTTTTCCATCCGGAAAACTCGCCAATAATCGCAGTCAACGGGACTATGTTATAAGCCCCAACCAGGCCAGCATCTTTACGAAGAATACTATCCTCGACCTCAAGTATCTTTTGTTGAAAAGCAGCCAGCTGCACAGAATCTATAGCGCTGGATACTGCCCGGCATATAAGCGAGGGATGCGACGCACTGATCTGTGCTGTGTGCTTGGCCAAGT
>NZ_JAEAGP010000302.1 GCF_015999305.1 Erythrobacter sp. YJ-T3-07
GTATTGTGGAGTCATATGATGCGGTGAAGATCGAGTTGTGATCGAAATCTGGCACAAGTATAGAAGAGATGGTCCTTGCATGGGTCGTGAAGGCGGAGACGATAGGTAAGGGAATCTCTTGATCTTCGTCGTCATCATCATACACCGGCTTCTCTTGTGAGGCATCAAACACACCCATGATTCCAGTTTTATCACCAGCAATGATGATGGGCTTCTCTTGGATGGGGTGGAATGTGAGTGCGTATATTCGGTCCTTGGTGATTTTTATGTCTGCACACGTTAGAACATGGCTCAAGCACTGATTGAGGTGAGCTGCCAGCACAAACCGTTCGGCAACCATCCGTCGTATATGTCCAGCTCTCCCATACTCTTGCGAATGCTCTTGAGCTTCTCATCATCGGTATCTTTCACATCCTCGTCGGTGAATGTTCGTACATAGGGCTGTGCCCCTTGTGCAAAGCTGGC
>NZ_JAEAGP010000303.1 GCF_015999305.1 Erythrobacter sp. YJ-T3-07
CTTTGCTGAGGTTGACCCTGCGCTTGGGGTTGAGATGACTGAAATGGCTGTTGGTACGATACTTGATTACCATTAGAGAAGAAAGAGGCATAGTTTTGCGACTGGGGTATCGGTGGAGTCATAGACTGCTGATAAATAGGTTGTTGTATAGAAGGATGAGCGGGCAAACCTCCTGTATGATGGGGGAAGAGCTGCTGAGGTTGAGCCGGTGCCAATGAGAGGTTCTGCATCGATGCGTTGAGGTTGTAGTCACTCTGCTGAGCGGGAACACCAAAGGGGTTTGTTGTCATGGAGTAAAACGGATTCTTGTTTGGCATGGTCCCGGTGGATTGTGCCGTTTGCGGCGGTGCCGGGGCGGGAGAGATATCCCAGGGATTGTTGGAAGTAGCAGGGCTGTGGGCGGTTGAGGGGCTCGTCATCGAGAGACCTGCTGTAGTCGGTGTTGCAGGGCTAGGGCTCAACGAT
>NZ_JAEAGP010000304.1 GCF_015999305.1 Erythrobacter sp. YJ-T3-07
GCGTTTCGACCTGATCTCGTTCGTGCAGAATCCGAATAGGTCTGAGTAGGCAGCAGCCGCACCAGGTATAGAGCTCAACAGATATAGTAGCCAAGGGACCGTCTGGAAGATACCGAGTAACCTGATATGCTCATGAATGGGCTTAATGGCCGGATGCTCAGTACCTGAGGCAAGTTGGCCGAAATCTTTACCGAATCCGATGTTGCCCACAAGGTCGAATGCAAAGAACATCGACCAATCGCTAACGTTAATAGCGTTACCTTGTCGCTGGCGCATCTGGTCGATGAACAGGTCGGCTTTGGCTTTGATGCGTGGCTCATATGTCGCGAGTGCTTGATAGTCTTCAGCTTATGGCTAATTATGTCTTGTCCTCAACACCATCCTACTCACCCTTGATAGAAAATGCCCTATCCCAAGCTCGTCGACGCGCCTTGTGGGCTGCAGGATTGCGCGTCATGTGAAGGC
>NZ_JAEAGP010000305.1 GCF_015999305.1 Erythrobacter sp. YJ-T3-07
CGACAGATCCTAACCTCTGACGTTTGGGGTTGCACAAAGGCAGCTATTTGCAATACTGACAACCGTGTGGGTGGATGAAGTATTCACATTACATACTTGGGGTGGTTTGGTAGTTTTGATTTCATCTGTGCCTCTCCGCATGGGAAGTGACATGTCGGGGCATGTGTACTGTAGATAGCAGATGTACTGTAGGTAGACAGGTTGCCAGCCTGTGGAGCTGGGTACATCGCGTTCTATGTACCTTACCCACCCAACCTGTGGCCGTTGTCAGGCCCTCTGGCAGTGCTCTCTCAGCAGTCTCGTTGCAGCACTACTGACTGGAACCGAGCACTAAAGCGAAGCAGGTTCAGCAGTAAGCCGGTAAACTGTCACAACACCGCGGCCGGTAGGTTTCACGGATGCGCATAACCAGTGTCAGGTTCTACGCAAATGACTTCAAATGAAGCTGCAGAACTAGAAACGCTC
>NZ_JAEAGP010000306.1 GCF_015999305.1 Erythrobacter sp. YJ-T3-07
GCGTCGTACGATATTAATACTCTTCGGTAAAAGCAGCGTTTCTTATAAACATATTATAAAATAGCTCAAAAAGCTTTTTTATCGAAGAATATTTACGCAAGATTCAGAACCACTAATATTTGCTTATTAGATTTGGGTAAATTGTTAGATTCCTTCCGGATTAAATATTTATAAAAGTTACCTCCCATAATAGTTATTATACCGCCGGAAGGTATAAATAACGATCAAGATAGTAATCTTTAGTTAACTCCTTAAAATAATTAGGACTTATAGCGGTTATCCCGTTAATTAGAAGTAAAGGCCGGCAGTTTTGTGAGGAGTATAAAGTTTATTTGTACGAAGGCTGGGAAGCGAATAAACTAACTCGTTATTAAAAATACCGCGATGGTTTTAAAAATCAGAAAACTCGAAGAAGAAATACAAAATCTCACTTCCTAGCCACGGAAGAAGGTGAAGCTAAACGG
>NZ_JAEAGP010000307.1 GCF_015999305.1 Erythrobacter sp. YJ-T3-07
GCATTCCACAGTCGAGCCCCACATAGGCATTATACAGGTTGGTGACGAATTTTACGCAGTTCTTGAATGCTTCTCCGCTCAGCCCAAGGTTAAAAGCGATTTTTCTCGCCTGGAAGCCCTGCAGTCCGCCGCCCGGATGTACCCATTCTTTAAAGATCTTATCGGGGGTATTGTGCGCTACTTCTTCAATATCCATACCGCCTTCGGTGCTGTACATGATCACGTTCATGCCTTTGGCACGGTCAAGCAGGATGGAGAGGTAAAATTCTTTAACGGGGTTGGGCCCGGGATAATATACGTCCTGCGCCACTAGTATTTTGCTTACTTTTTTGCCGGCAGGGCCTGTTTGTATGGTAACCAGGGTACCACCCAGAATATTTTTAGCTATGCTTGCTACATCTTCCACTATTTTGGCAACAGCAACCCCGCGTTGTTCGGTGCCTGCAATTTTCCCTTTTCCACGG
>NZ_JAEAGP010000308.1 GCF_015999305.1 Erythrobacter sp. YJ-T3-07
GGTACCTTTCGAGTTCCTTGGAACAGGACGCCTTAGAGGGTGAGAGCCCCGTACGATTGGATGCCGAGCCTCTGTAAATCTCCTTCGACGAGTCGAGTAGTTTGGGAATGCTGCTCTAAATGGGAGGTAAATTTCTTCTAAAGCTAAATACCGGCCAGAGACCGATAGCGCACAAGTAGAGTGATCGAAAGATGAAAAGCACTTTGAAAAGAGGGTTAAATAGCACGTGAAATTGTTGAAAGGGAAGGATTTATGACCAGACTTTTTCCAGGAGGATCATCCGGTGTTCTCACCGGTGCACTTCTTCTGGTTTAGGCCAGCATCGACTTCCGGCGGCGGATAAAAGCTTCAGGAATGTGGCTCCCCTCGGGGAGTGTTATAGCCTGTCGTATAATACGCTGCTAGGGGTCGAGGTACGCGCTTCTGCAAGGATGCTGGCGTAATGGTTATCAATCACCCGTCTT
>NZ_JAEAGP010000309.1 GCF_015999305.1 Erythrobacter sp. YJ-T3-07
GTTAGCATTCGATTCCTTTCCATTTCCCCTAACATGATCTTGACTGGGTGCAACTTTACTCACGCTTGACATATTGCTCGAGTTCTGGGTACTGGCCATCAACGGCCAACGAACTATTGACATAGCTGGCAGCCTTTGCTAAAGGGGATTGAGGTTGTGCAGTAGCCGTCGTTGTAAGAGCCTGTCCACCCACTGCTCCTTGCACGGGCTGACCCAGTGGCTGCAAAGCCTGCTGAGGGCCTGTAGGTGCGTCGAGTCCGGTCTGACCAAAGCCTGTCTGCTGCGGCCCAGCGGGTTGACTGCTGTTTTCTCTGAATAGTTGCCTTCGAACAGGATCTGCATTGGTTCCAAATCTCGATGCGACCGCCGGGGTGTGCATGAAAGCGCCTGGAACAGGCCGCATCGGCGTTTGTGCATAGGCCATTGTGATGGATCTATAGTCGCAGATAGAATCGGGAGCCTCG
>NZ_JAEAGP010000310.1 GCF_015999305.1 Erythrobacter sp. YJ-T3-07
GAAAGGGAAAACATCGTTATCGCTAGACGAACATATCCGAGCGATCTCCATAGTTCTTCCTCCGGGCATAAGTCGACTCCCACCGTAGCCACGTGGAACCGGCGTTGCTGGCGACACCGAATGGTTGTGTTCTGAATGGTCGCATTGTGGCCTCGTGGAATAAATTAACTGGCAACATCATTCGGGACTCTCTTTGCCTTTAGTCTTTTGCAGGTCAACGATCTGATGTCTCATGATTCGTTATCTCGTATGATGACGAACCGTTAGGACGGGCCCTACCGTTACATTGGATTGTTTTGCTTCAAAACGGGCCTGAAAGTATAAAATAATCCTACTGCATCGTCTATTTTTCGTAAGCCAAGCCCGGACCAGTTATATTTTTGTACACAATTTCCATGAACATCCATGGAAGTCAAATATACCAGTGACATCCGCAAATGTGCCCCCAGCAACTATTTTCGGAG
>NZ_JAEAGP010000311.1 GCF_015999305.1 Erythrobacter sp. YJ-T3-07
GTTCCGAGGTATAGCGAAACAAGCATGAAAATAATACGCTTCTTATCCCTAGTCCTGTGGGGATCGAAGATGAAGTCCCTTGCCAACATCTCGACCAGTCCGGTTTAAATCAGAATACCAGCTGAGATGGAATCGAGAACGCCAGAGACGACGTTGGCAGTAAAGGATCCGCTGTCGTAGGTAGTACGCAGACCCAGACCGACGGCGATGGCAATGGGCGTCGTCAATCCATACGCGATACATAGGAAGTAGGGCATCCACTGGAGGCGTCGAAGGAAGGGGATGGAGCTGAGACGGACACCGATACCTAGACCCTCGAAACTCTGGTGAAAAACCAGGACTGGGTACAAGGTGCTGAACTCATCGCCGACAACGCCGAGGATGAGGCCAATGATGACACTGTGGAAGATGACACCAAACTCGAGAATCAAGAAAGAGGCGATCTGTACCTGAAATGCGCGCTG
>NZ_JAEAGP010000312.1 GCF_015999305.1 Erythrobacter sp. YJ-T3-07
ACACAGAGTAGAGGGTTTTGAGAGCAATATAACGAGTCAGTTGTTTTCCTTCATATGATATTTCAAAACCTAAATGCATCCACTAGCCGACTATTTCTTCTGACTCAAGTGATATCCAATCGGAGGCGCCGTGATCAATATATCCAGCTTGTCTTCTACCCTCCTTAGCGACAAAAATTACACTGCAACATGGCAACCCTATTGCTTAGACGTGTGACCATTCTATTAATCTTCCACCCGGCATCGAGTGCTGGCACTTCCCAAACTAAGCAAATCTCGACCTTGATACAGGATCTCGCAGATGAGCGACTATCTTGCTGCAGGTGGTTTGGCGGGACCCTTCTTTTCTTTCTTCTTCTTCTGCTCCGGCTTCAAGGTGGCGTAGTGTATATACCAATGGAGAGTGATTTGCAGACCAAGAACGACGAGGACGGCAAGGAGTTGCGGGAAAAGGAATGTCTGGT
>NZ_JAEAGP010000313.1 GCF_015999305.1 Erythrobacter sp. YJ-T3-07
CTTGAATATACTTTCTGTCTTTGTATATTACACGGTGCCATCTCTACCTCCTTCTCTTACCACCACCACCCTCGTCTCCAGCCTTTCGCTTCCTGCCCTCACGTTCCCAGTACTCTTTCTTCTCGCGCTTCTCCCGCGCTTCCTTCTTGTCACTCATTTCTTCCATTCGCTTCTTGAATTTGGCACGGTTTTCGGCTTTCTTCACTGCACGCTTGGCCTCGGTATCCTTGCGGATGGTGGTGATCTTCTGCAACAGATCGCGAGCCTTCTTTTCCTCACCGCCCAGCACCACGGCACGCTTCTGCATGTAGGTTTGGTGGCGCTGAGGCTTCATTTGGACAATCTGGGACTTGTACGGCAAGCTGGCGGCTAGGGCACGGGGCACCTTCAGAGGGTTGAAGTGGCGTGCTTGTCGCTCAATGGTGCGGTACTTGCTGTTCTTGTCCTGTGGCGTGGGTAGGCC
>NZ_JAEAGP010000314.1 GCF_015999305.1 Erythrobacter sp. YJ-T3-07
TGACGGGGCAGCCTCAAGATTCGTGAACCGAGAATGGGTGAAAGGTAAAAGCTCCCTATATGTAGATGCGTTCAATCTTGCCTTGAGCACCGTCTTGGAAGACGAGTCGCATCTGTTTGATGAGAAAGAATGTGCCTTGTTTGACTACTGGGAGAAGTTGAGCTATGAAGCACAATATTTGTATGTACCCATCAAAAGTTCAGTTGGAGGCACAAGATTCTGACCGAGCTTTAGGTATGTTCGGCTTTTTCTGCGGAAACAGGCAGTCTGGCATCGGATAGCCAAACTCGGCTATTATGGCGATGTCTCGGACTTGGAAAGCGCTGTGAAGGAGCTTCAGAAGCCGAGGACATTCCCATCAGTGTTGGTTGGATCACAACCTGGCGTCGATGACGCAGACCCAGATTTTGTACAAGAAGAACACACCTTAGGAGAATCCTTTGTGTTTGCGGATGATTCGAAT
>NZ_JAEAGP010000315.1 GCF_015999305.1 Erythrobacter sp. YJ-T3-07
ATCCTACTAACCTTTATACCCGCTATTTTATTCTCGCTAACGTATAACAACTGCTAGAAACAAGTAAATAAAGTTTATTTTATCGCCGATAAACAATCTATCTAAACGTTTATATCGCGGCGAGATTATTATAACAAAGTTAACGATGCTTACGGAACTATAATTAATAATAATACAAAATAAGCAAATTGCGCAAATTACGCAAATTAGGCAAATTAAATAGCTTTTTAATATAAAATATTAAATAACGATCTTTTATTTTTTTCGATATTCTTTTTATTTATATATAATTTTTAATTTTAATTTAAATATTTATTTATAAAAATATTTTTATTAATTTTTTTATTATATTAAATAAATTTCGTTTTTTTTAATAAAATATATTAAAATTAGTAAAAAGTTACGCGAATTTAAACGCGATAATATTTTAATCGTAATAAAAAAAGTTTCGAATTTAAAACTT
>NZ_JAEAGP010000316.1 GCF_015999305.1 Erythrobacter sp. YJ-T3-07
GGTCGACGTCGCCACCCGCCGTGTCCTGCACGGCGGGAACTTCCAGGCCAAGGCCGTGACCTCGGCGGTCGAGAAGGCGCGCCAGGGCCTGCAGAGCCTCGGCCGCATGCTCTTCTCGCAGCTCACGGAGCTCGTGAACCCGGCGACGAACCGCGGCCTGCCGGCCAACCTGGTCGCGGATGATCCGGCGCGCAGCTTCCTGTTCAAGGGCACGGATATCATGGCGGCGGCGCTGACGAGCGAGTTGGGCTTCCTCGCGAATCCCGTGGGCAGTCACGTTCAGACCGCCGAGATGGGGAATCAGGGCATCAACAGTCTGGCGCTTATCAGTGTTCGCTATACGCTGGATGCAGTGGACGTGTTGAGCCAGCTCATGGCGGCGCACCTTGTGGCGTTGTGCCAGGCGCTGGATCTCAGGGCACGCGACATCCTTGTCGAGGAGAGCCCGGTCGGCGAGCAGAAG
>NZ_JAEAGP010000317.1 GCF_015999305.1 Erythrobacter sp. YJ-T3-07
ATAGCCTATCCGCAGCCTACTGTAAATCCGGCGATCGTGGCTCAGGCAATCTCAGTACACCCAGCTCGGAGCCGATGGCACCACGATGTTGTGCGACCTCGTACGACCTCGTACCATGCGCATCTTCCAGTGTTGGCAAAATACATAGATACATCGCTCCCATTTGGGAGATCAGCGCCGCCTAGGAACATGGGCAAGCGGCTCACATAAGAATTGACGGTTTACCAAGGCAAAACCTGGGTTAGGACCGTCATTTCCTGTGTCACCCCCTTACATGGGGAGCAATATTTCGTAGAGCGCAGCCAGTTCCACGACGCGGACATGCCCAACTGCATATGTACCATCCCCTAAATATTCGCTGTAGTCCAATTGCCAACCGCGTTGTCAGCAAGCATAGGGATCTGATACATCTGATTCTTGTATCAGCCAGTACCTCGGCCGTAGATACACGGTGGCATGTTCT
>NZ_JAEAGP010000318.1 GCF_015999305.1 Erythrobacter sp. YJ-T3-07
GGAATGAATTGTTCCAAGGTCATTCTGCATCTCGACCACCAAAATCCGTCGCCATCTTCGTCTCTGTTGCAAACTCTTGGATCGTCAAATCTCCTCGTTTTTTTTTTTTTGTAAGGAAACGACGCGGTCAGACTGCGGCAGTTCGCTTTCCCTTCACCTGGGTATTTCTTATTGCATGATTTTCAAATCTACCCTAACCTGCCATCGCCTCTATTCCGATTTCTGTCTTTCCACTACACAGAAAATTTGGCATTTGTGCCGTGTTCCCACACGGTATACCAAACGGATTCTCGATCCCAGTCCTTTCCATTTTTCAACCACTAATTCGGTCCTCTCTACAGCACGACACTCTATCACATGGTCGTCAACATGGAGTCTCGCAACGTGGAGCGCGCTACCACAGGAAATTGCCCCGTGGACAGCAGCTTCTACACGTGTGCTGCCGGCCAAGGAGTGTATTGGA
>NZ_JAEAGP010000319.1 GCF_015999305.1 Erythrobacter sp. YJ-T3-07
AATTGATCCACCATGCGCGGCGGTTGCAACTACCTACGTACATATTTGGTAGTGATGTACACTTCTGAAGTGATCCGCCGGCTTACGCTCGGCTTCCATGTGTCCCGCCAATTTGCCTCTACAGGACAGGCTCTGTCGCAAAATCGGAGAAGGACTTAGTCTATACTTTGGAAGTGCGAATACTCAGCCCAGCCGGTAATGGAGCGCTGGATAAGTGAAGCTAGGCGCCCCGCAGGGACAGTGTTATCAAAATGGGGGCTATGGCCGTCTGTTTTCACATCAGTTGGTTGACAGATAACTTGAGGTCGCGCCCTTTGTTGCACCACCCTCTGTGGATGTTTCCGGAACCAAAATATATTACCTCTTCATCATCTTGCCATCAGCCGATCAGAGTCCTTCATATCGTAAGAGCATTGTATGAGAATTCCGTCTCGACACCCTTTTCCGCAAGTACACAACTATC
>NZ_JAEAGP010000320.1 GCF_015999305.1 Erythrobacter sp. YJ-T3-07
ATTTTTTTTTTAAACGTAATTATTTATTATTATTAATCGGTTAGCCCGGATTCGTTATATAAAGCGGGTAACTAAAAAAAAAAATTCGGAAACTTTTCGTCGCGGAATATAAGAATTAGATAAAGAGGACAAGGTTCTTTTTGTTTATTCGGAAGATTTCGTAATTCGTGATTTTTATTTTTTAAATATTCCTAGTAATCCCGATTAGTTTTTTTTGGGTTTAAGGGATAAGTTCTTAAGGCTCGGCCCTTTAGATATTTCGGATTTTGTTAATACTCGTCCAGAACCTTAAAGCACTTTTTAAAGTATTTCGTAAGTTTTTAAGTGTTTTTTGAGTGTAAATAATCTTTTTATTTAATTTCGTATCGGTATCCCTTACCGATCTTTTAGTGTTATAATATTTCTTTAATTTCGTATTTTTGCTAACTTAATTATTTTGTTTCTAGGTTTGTTTCGAGCTTT
>NZ_JAEAGP010000321.1 GCF_015999305.1 Erythrobacter sp. YJ-T3-07
GCGACAGCGGTCCCGAGACCAGCTACGAAGCCAGCGAGAATGGACACAAGATTGCCTTCGACCCCCGCGATATCAGCGAGAGCGCCGAGAGGAGCAAGCAGCCCAAGCTTACCCTGATGGAAGAGGTCATATTGCTAGGACTCAAGGACAAGCAGGTTAGTCACCCTGAACCCTCGCAACCAGCATCTCCGCCCGACACTTGCAGCCATGCTGACTGCGATACCACCAGGGCTACCTCTCCTTTTGGAATGATAATATCAGCTATGCGCTTCGTGGGTGCATCGTCATCGAGCTGGCCTTCCGTGGCCGCATCAGCATGCAGAAGGACCCTGCCAGACGGCGCTTTCCCCTGGCCGACCGGGTGATCGAGGTTATCGATGATACTCTGACTGGTGAAGTCTTGCTTGATGAGGCACTCAAGTTGATGAAGGCGAGCGAGAAAATGAGCGTCAGCTCCTGGAT
>NZ_JAEAGP010000322.1 GCF_015999305.1 Erythrobacter sp. YJ-T3-07
TGGAAAGAGCATGTGGGCCGCCTGCGTTCCTTTGTGGCTACTGCGAATTCATCTATAAAGGATGCTGGGCAACATTTAAAGGTCCTGGAGCTGCGAGAAAACATGCCAGCTCAGACAGTCAAACCTCATCGTTCACTAAGTTGGTCGCTACCGGGAGTGTATTCTCTTTGGGTGGTTATGCTGGGCTGTTGGTCTCGGCCTCATGTCTACGCTCGACGAAGCTACTGGTCTCGGCAAACAGATCGGGTACTCGATACTCATCGGTGTTGGGGTTGGCAATACCCTACAGCCATAAGACATATGTCCAAACTCTTGAGTCTTATACAGTGCACTAATCCTGCTTGCTCAGGGCGCTGATCGCCATCCAAGCTGGCGTACCACGCAAAGATATGGCTGTGGTGACCTCTTTTCGAAAGTGAGTTACTCTGTATACTGTCGCGCCTCACGCAATGAAGCAATCAC
>NZ_JAEAGP010000323.1 GCF_015999305.1 Erythrobacter sp. YJ-T3-07
TTTGTCAAGAACAGACTTCCCAAGTTCCTTGGCTATTTTGAACGGGTATTGCAAGGCGAAGCTAGTGGCGAGGGCCCATGGCTCTATGGTGGAAAGCTTTCTACTGCAGACTTGGTGCTTTTCCAGGTAGGTTCACCATGTCCCATGACAGATCTTTCAAAAGGCCGATGTTAACTGGTCAATGTAGTGTCTTGACGGTACCAAGTTTGCATTCCGTAAGGCTATGGCCGCTGCTGAGAAGAGCGGCAGCTATGAACGTGTTTTCAAACTCTATGAAGCTGTCCAGGATCGTCCTCGTATTAAAGAATACTTGGCAAGCAATCGAAGACAAGAGTACTCGATGGGCATTTATAGGTACTACGAGGAACTTGATGTGGCAGAATGAAAGAATGCAGCTAGCTATATTATCCACAAAACACTATAACCAAAATGTTTACATGTACCTTGATATACCATACCGTG
>NZ_JAEAGP010000324.1 GCF_015999305.1 Erythrobacter sp. YJ-T3-07
GGCTCATCACCTGCGGGAATGGTGTCGGCAATGCGCCAGCGATCGGTGCGTCGCAGGGCGTCGAGGGCGTCGGGCAGGCTGTTGTAGTGACGGCTGAGGTCGTCCAGGCTCAGGCGCCAGCGGCGTGTCAGGGGCTGGTAGGCCAGGCGCCAGCGGCGGGTGGCGCTGCCGCGTGATTGGTCTGTCCAGTACCAGCGGCTGCGAAACACCTCGGCTTCGGCCACGAACACCACGGCCACGCCCTTGCTCAAGGCTTGTTCCAGGTCCTTGGGGAGATCAAGCCGCACGCGGTAGCTCAGCAGCAGGCCTTCGTCACTGCGTTGCACCGAGAGCCGGTCGAGTTCCAGGCTGTGGTGGGTGGGGATGTTGTCGGCATGCGCGAGCCGCCCTGCCGGCGCCAAGGTGGCAGCGAGCAAGGCTGAGGCACTGCATCGGAGCAGTTCTCGGCGGCGCATCAAGGAC
>NZ_JAEAGP010000325.1 GCF_015999305.1 Erythrobacter sp. YJ-T3-07
ATCAGTTTCTACCCCAAGCCAGGACCCAGCGGGTGATGCCATGACTCCCGCGGCCCAGACGACCGTCGCCGCCGTAAGGCGCTCTGTCCCAAGCGCAACGCCGTCAGCGTCGCACTCTGTAACCGTCTGATTAAGGCGGACTTCGACGCCTAACCGTTCGAGATCCTCACGTGCCCGGTCGGAAAGAGCCGGGGGAAAGGAAGGCAGGACCTTCGGGAGACCTTGCACCAGGATGACGCGCGCGTCTCGTGGATCGATCTTGCGAAAGTCGGCGGCTAACGCTGTGCGGGCCAACTCGGCTATCGCACCGGCCATCTCAACGCCAGTCGGGCCTCCGCCAACCACGACGAAATTCAGAAAGCCTCGTTGTCGATCGACGTCGGGCTCAGCTTCGGCTCTCTCAAAGGCCACGAGGATACGACGCCGCAAATAGGTTGCATCGTCCACGCGCTTGAGACCCGG
>NZ_JAEAGP010000326.1 GCF_015999305.1 Erythrobacter sp. YJ-T3-07
GCCGCGATACGGCAAGGTTGGCCAATGTCTGAGAGACGAGTTGTTCCACGGTGGTCACATGTTTTTCTGCCGAGTTGAACTGCGACGCATCTTGCGATCCCGCATCAGCTGCTAAGGCAAGCTGCGAGTTCGCATTAACCGCTGTTGCCTGACTGCCTGGGTTTATATTGGGATGGACTTCAGAATCTTGGCGGTCACGAAGATCCTGTTGAAGGGCCGCCACAAAGTCGGCACGTGGGGAGCAAATGAGAACTGTCGTAGGATATACATAATGATCTAGAATGTATCTGAGTAGTTCAGAGGGTAGGGCTGGGGACAGAAGCACTGGCACAGAAGCCATGCCCATATAATGACTCGACGAAATAATGCTTGAAAAATAGTCGAGGAGTAAAAAGGTCAGATATGCGAAATCACGGTTCCCTCTCAACCGTGATCAAATGTGGATTTTAGGATCCTCTAGG
>NZ_JAEAGP010000327.1 GCF_015999305.1 Erythrobacter sp. YJ-T3-07
GGCCCTCGAGGGTACCCTTGAGAATCAGCTGCTCAGCCATTGTCGGGGTATGCTTCAAGTCTGCTTCGACACAAAGAACCTGAATTGGGGGAGTGGGTGGTAGAAGATATTCGTTTTCGTTGGGCTTGAGACTATCACCGTAACCGAACTCTCTGGGATGCTGGAGCTCGAAATTCCGAGAATTTTTGTGTGGTTCGCTTTAGGGTCAAAAATCCATCTGAGCGATTGAAAATGGAGAAAGAGCAGGGGTGGTGGGCGTGCACTGATCAGCCTCGCGGGGCACAAGCCAATCAGAGGGCATTTCTCTCTAACTGACAAAGTGGAGCTTGATCTTCCCACAGCTGGCAGGAGCTGGACAAACATCATTTCCAGCACATGAGCTGTCTATGAGAATGTAAACTTACACGCTACTAGGACACAGACACCGAATTGTATTATAGCTGTCGATCGTGGCATCTCCT
>NZ_JAEAGP010000328.1 GCF_015999305.1 Erythrobacter sp. YJ-T3-07
GTCGTCGGTGAGCGAGAAGAAGACTGACTCCTGGCTGACCTCGGACAGAAGAGAGGCGATGGCCTCAGCTTGCTCGGCAGTACCGGCACAAGCCTTGCCGTTGCAGACACCAGCGGAAGGCCAACCGGTCTCGAGGACACGGGCCTCCTTGCCGGGGCAGACTTGGTTGACGATGTCCAGCTGTCCGCGAACGAACTTACCAGCATCAGCAGCAACAGTCTCGGTGTTGAAGTAAGCGTGGGCCTGGGCACCGACAATGTCAACGACATCGCAAAGGGCATCGGTGGTGGTAGACTGCTGCCAGATGTTGACAGTGTCAGTGGTGGTGAAGTAACCAGTGTAGCCAGAGAACTCAGACTTGCACTCGTTGATCAGAGTGGCGAGCTCAGAAGCCGTACAGTATCCGTTGAAGATGGCCTCGTTGGCAACAACGATGAGGTCAACAATGTCCCAGTTAGCCC
>NZ_JAEAGP010000329.1 GCF_015999305.1 Erythrobacter sp. YJ-T3-07
CTGAGAAGCGGCCTCATTCAACTTTTGCTGGCCATTCACCGGAAGAGGCTCTCGAGGCCTTGAAAAATCAGCCTAGCTATGACGAGCTCAAGCATGTGCTCACATACCTGCGGGAGGGATCACAGGGGCACCACTCGTTCGATGTGCTCAAGCCAAGTCCCCAAGGAGCACAAATTGTTCATGTTCTGGTCACAGAAATAGTCCCAAACTACTGGTCGGTGATCAAAGAGAACTCATCGGACAACTCGACGAACCATGATCTAAATCTTCTCCTCAGTTGTCTTTTAAGCATGACCGGTATTAATGCGACTTTGACCTTCTTGAAAGTCCTGCTGCAAAACACCAAGACTGATCCTAAAGGTGTTAAACAGTCGCACTTCTCACTCGACCTTGGCACAGCAATCGATTTCCTTGACCAATTACTCAAAGGCAATGCCCAGTTACAAGCTATTTGGCTCGGG
>NZ_JAEAGP010000330.1 GCF_015999305.1 Erythrobacter sp. YJ-T3-07
TTGGCCATCATCGTTGGTCAGCAGCCGGTTCAGCGCGATGGACGACAGCTTCCGGCTGCCGTCGCGCGCGCCGCACTCGGCCACCAGGTCGTGGTCGTTGTCCAGCGAGATGCGGGCCGCGCTCTGCGAGAAATTGCCCCGGGTGCCCTGTACTACGGGTGGGGATGCCTGCTGCTGTTGGTGTTTATGGGGCTTGTGGCCATGGTGTTTGTCGTCGTCTGAGGAGGACGACGACGAAGACGAGGACGATGAAGAGCGGCGCGACGAAGGACGGCTGTGCTTCTTGTGGTCTTTGTAGGCGTCCTCGAGTTTGTGTCCTGCCAACGCCCCACCCAGGGCGCCGAGGAAGCCATGGTTCATTTTGTGGCCTGTTTGCATTTCTTTAGCTCACGTTCTCGCGTCATGGGTTTTCTACATCACAATTTACCTGCGAAGCCACCGGCGGCACCTCCGGCAAGTGC
>NZ_JAEAGP010000331.1 GCF_015999305.1 Erythrobacter sp. YJ-T3-07
TTTTTGTTTTATGTCAGCTTCAATTAAGGTTTTTTTACAGCATCAGTGATATTGAGCGATCTTCTTGTGATTTGTCTCTATTCTTGCATGTCTAAGTATGTACATTTTCAGTAAGTGGTCTATGATACAACAGGCCGTATCATATCTGCCTTTTGGGGGCCGCATCTATCATCTATGCTCTTTGTCTAGGTTCGCCGCCTCTAGGGCGCTGCCTTTGCGACCCATTCCGGCACCACTCTTTTCAGGAACTTCATGAATTTAAAGAAGCCCACGGCATGCTCCACGTTGCCCTCCTTATCGATAACCCTCTCTGGAAATGCAATTCCAGCACCAAACAATCCTGGCAGTTCCTTACCGGTGTTTGCATCTTTGAAGCCACCTGTCTCGTGGTCAAATTCAAGCGTCTGCTTCATGTTTGGCAACGGGTCTCTTGTAAACCCAACAGCTTGCACCACATAATC
>NZ_JAEAGP010000332.1 GCF_015999305.1 Erythrobacter sp. YJ-T3-07
CACTTCTGACCCATCGCTCGGTCATGAATCAGTAACGATGGTAAGGTATCTCAGCACAACTATCCGTCCGCCCTGCTGGCGCAATCGGTGGCCCTCGAGACTTCTCTGCAATGTTGGATAACCCGAGTCTCTGCGTTCGATCCCCACGTGGGGCTGAACTTTTTGTTTCCTGGAATGCTACTTGTGAATGAACTTTTGTTCTGATGAGACAGTGAGTGAGTGTTGTTCTGACCCGAACATCTGAGTCGACAGTCCGCGTCCGATATGACATAAACGCGCTTCGCCACACTTGTAGTGCAATAGGTCAGCAATAATTCATGAGACAATATGCATTATCCTCGTTCTTGATGACGCAGCTGTCGGGAGCTGCAAAGTCGTGAAAGATGATTTTGGTGAATAAATGTGGCATGTGCTGCCAACGAATGAGTGGGTATAGTGCGATGGCTGTCCTGTCATGTGCT
>NZ_JAEAGP010000333.1 GCF_015999305.1 Erythrobacter sp. YJ-T3-07
TGTATAAATAATTTGCTATTCGTTGCCGCAAGTCTTGTTGTTCTTAATGAATGCTTACAATTTAATTTTTCTACACATAGACTACAGAAATACTTCACCAGAAGCATACTTCATACATACTTTGAGATCTTATAGCCGACGAAGATTTCTCTTAAAGGCAACTGCTCAGCCACCAGCTATGCCGGGCTCTCTCTCGCGCTAATCAATTATTTCGAAAGTAATAAAAAGAGCTCTCGGGAACGAATGTCAAGTCAGGTACTGCACAAAATCCCCCTCGGAATGCAGGCTTCGTAAGCAACTTTGCCAGCTCAAATTCTGCACGGACAGCTGTATCTGGCGCGCGTTCGTTATAGAGGCTTGGCAACAGTGCCTATATTGACTAGGCGCATAGGACTGGATTTCCCCATGTCAGGGAGGGGTTGATAGGAAGCAAAGGGTGGTACTGCAAACATGAATCAAT
>NZ_JAEAGP010000334.1 GCF_015999305.1 Erythrobacter sp. YJ-T3-07
GTGGAATATCCCTGGCCCAAATACAGCCAGATCGTTGGCCGCGATTATGTGAGCGGGGCCATGGAAAACACCACTGCCACCCTGCACCAGGAGAGCGCACAGCAGGATGCCCGTGAACTGATAGATGGCAATGCCTGGGAATCTGTGATCGCCCATGAGCTGTTTCACCAGTGGTTTGGCGACCTGGTTACTGCCGAAAGCTGGAGCAACCTTACCGTGAACGAAAGTTTTGCCGATTACAGTCAGCTGCTCTGGTTCGAATACAAATACGGAAAAGACGAAGCCGCTTTCGAGAATTTCAAAGAAATGCAGGAATACCTGAGAAGTACTGATGTCAATCGCGACCTGGTTCGTTTTTATTACCGCGATAAAGAAGATATGTTTGACAGGGTAAGTTACAACAAAGGCGGACGCATCCTGCACATGCTGCGCCACCTGGTGGGCGATGACGCTTTCTTTG
>NZ_JAEAGP010000335.1 GCF_015999305.1 Erythrobacter sp. YJ-T3-07
GCCAGAGGCGGCCCACCGGTCACCAGCTTTGCCTTGGGAAGCACGTTCTTCACCGTGGACACCACCAACGCCAATGTGCTCAACAGCCTGTTTGGTGCCTTGCTGGGCTCGCCGCTGAACATCTCTGCCGATGGCTACAACTCGATCCTGAACCTGAACCTCAATATCGCGGGGCTCATGCAGGCCACCGGCCTGACCACGCTGGACTCGCTGCTCAATACCAAGCTGCCCATCGGCACCCTGGTGACAGCCATCACCAATACTGCAGGCCTGACCTCGACAACCACCGCAGATGGCAAAAACGCCATCCAAAAGCTCATTGATGCGGCCTCCAAAGCAAGCGGCAGCCTGTCACTGGGTGACCTGCTTCAGATCCAGGGCTCGGTCAACAACGATGGGCTGCTCAACGCCAACATCAACATGCTCAACCTGCTGTCGCTGTCCTTCCGCCTGGCCAGCC
>NZ_JAEAGP010000336.1 GCF_015999305.1 Erythrobacter sp. YJ-T3-07
GTCCGCGACGATCACTTCGTCGGCCGCGTCGAGAGCGGAGGCGAACTCCTCCGCGAATTCTTCTGTGCGCGAATACAAGTGGGGTTGAAAGACGGCGATCACCCGACCCTGGTGACCACCTCGAGAGTGCTCGCCGGCACCTCGTGCCACCACACCGCGGGCTGCGGCGAGCACCGCGGCGCCCTCGGTCGGGTGGTGCGCGTAGTAGTCGTATACCGCGACGCCTGCGGCACTCCCCTTGTATTCGAAGCGGCGTCGGACACCGCCGAATGCCTCGACCCCCACGACGACATCGGCCAGTTCACCGCCAGCGCACACCGCGCCGAGGATCGCGCCGAGGCTGTTGCGTGCCATGTGGATTCCCGGTGTCGTGAGAGTGATCGGGACCTCGATGGCGGTGTCGGCGACCGGCTGCGTGAACCTCACATCGGCCACCCCGCCACTCCCCTGCGGCGCCCAC
>NZ_JAEAGP010000337.1 GCF_015999305.1 Erythrobacter sp. YJ-T3-07
GAACAATCTCCACAGGGGATTCATAAAGATCGCTTCCGCTGTAAACATAGGGCTCATCCGGCACTGATACTGGTGTGCTAGATCGTGAATGCTGTCGGGATGAGATGGACGAAGCGTAAGAGCTGCTGGAACTGGCTCCCGAACTGTAAGACAAGCCGGGTGGTGTCGAGGCATCCTGCACAAAGCGGACAGTCTCCTGCTCGGGCAGAGAGGGTTGTCTCGACCGGGAGTTGCCACGCGAGCTTGGCGGCGTGGGGAACTGGGTAGCTGCAGCCCAAGCCTCTGCCTCCCTCTGCTTGCGGAGTGCCTCTTCTCTCTTGCGTTGGATGCGGCGAGCATATTTGGCGTCAATCTCAGCCCGGATAGGTGCCAAGAAGATATCCAATTCTCGGTAGAGATCTTCCTCGTCGATTCTGAGCTCCCAGTTCAACAAGAATAGCAACTGCTTCTCCATCAGGT
>NZ_JAEAGP010000338.1 GCF_015999305.1 Erythrobacter sp. YJ-T3-07
GTCACCATTTATTGAACGATTTAACAAACAAAGACAGAGCGCTGGGAGCACCCACTATGGCCACCTTGAGGGGGGTTGGCTCTGAAACAAGAAGCTTGAACCTGGAAAGATGTTATTCATGTGTACCTAGCTAATGTTTGTGGATATCAATTGCATGATGACTCCATCGGACTGGTTCATAGGATTGTATGCCAACTTGTTATAATGCAATCGGATCAATAGGATGGCTGCATCAATATTTTGGCAGAGCATACCGTCACGTTCGCTGGGTCTGGATCTATATGAGCACCTCACCCTACCTACTTTTTCTTTCTTTCTTTTCTTCCAGCAAGGCAAAGAGCACATCCAAGTTACCAACTGGAAATGCAGTGGGGTGTCATAGAATAAGAAAGGTTATAACCTTGCCAGTTGGCGAGCGTTGGTGCGTGACTATGAAAACCAGAGGTGGTATCTAGTTGT
>NZ_JAEAGP010000339.1 GCF_015999305.1 Erythrobacter sp. YJ-T3-07
TGCCTGCTACGTCCTTTGGGGCCAACGTCACTTCAGTGCCAGAGCCCGAACAGTACTTGGTGACTCTGCAAGGACATGTCTACCAAAAGCTGGTTTGCCTACTCCGCAGCTGAACACTAATGCAGGAGGGGACAGATCAAATGTGGATGCGCCGGTAGAACCGACTGGCCGGCTCACTCGGAGGTCAAGACAAGTAGAGAGGTTCGGTATGTGAACTATGCAACTAGCGCTTTTAGAAGCATTGTTAGAAGCACACAAAGTCAATATACCAAATCGTTGACTGGCGAGGAGAGCATCTTCTCAGCGGCTTGCCTGCCCAAGAAGGGATCAGCCCGCTGGCTCTAGTGCCGTCAAAGGCGCCATGTTCAATGCGGTAATGCCGTGCATTACGTGGCATAGAATACCAGCTTGGGGTAAATCCTGTCGTTGAGATACATGGTCTACTGTAGATTGGCAAAT
>NZ_JAEAGP010000340.1 GCF_015999305.1 Erythrobacter sp. YJ-T3-07
ATCAACTGGGCTTCTGGAAGACTGACGGCGTTGTTCTATGTGGCCCTCAGCGACATACATCGTAACGACTATCTCGTTGGCTTGGCAAGTCCCAAAAAGCACTAGATTGCTCACTGATTGGCGCTCCAACCATCTCCAACCATCCAATGCTACTGGCAGACTGGACCCGACCCTCAAGTGCTTTTGCCCCACAGGCACCCTCAAAAAGGCTTTGCTGAAGTTTTCGCTTTGAGGGATTTCGGTCATGAACTTGCACCTCCACAGGGCCCCCATTTTCTCCATTCGCGTCAGTCATCACGATATCAAAGCTGGATAACGAGTAATTGACACAACCGGGACAGATGGCCGAGCGGTCTAAGGCGCCAGACTCAAGCTGTACAAGTTTGTCTAACAATTAGTTGGATGTCTTCTGGTCTCGTAAGAGGCATGGGTTCGAATCCCATTCTGTTCATCTTTTGC
>NZ_JAEAGP010000341.1 GCF_015999305.1 Erythrobacter sp. YJ-T3-07
ATCGGCTTGTTGATATCACTCGACGAGCCACTTACCATTTTGTGTCGGGTTGCTGTTCTGGCTGTAGTTGACCTTGGCACCAAGCGCGTTCTGGACCCATTACTGGGCGAGAAAGCCAGTTGCATAAGGGGGAGGGAAGGAAGGTGGTGCGAGGTATGCGATATCGAAGGGATCGCGCTAAAGGTTTTTCTCATTTTAGCCACACCATCTCCAAATTGATCATCGAGTTCACAGGGACGACTTACACCGGACAAGGCATCGTACGCAGAGTAGACGTACGTCCAGCAGAAGGCAAAGGCAGTGCCGCAGAGTTCCGTGACCGTGTCGTTTGTTCCGAATTGGTCCCGATACTAGCAAACTTGACGTTAGTAAGGTCTTTGTCAAGGAGGCACGGAAGTCATCTTCGGTAGTACCATGAAACCGCCACGGAGGACCAGTCTGTCCGACACAAATGATGCG
>NZ_JAEAGP010000342.1 GCF_015999305.1 Erythrobacter sp. YJ-T3-07
CTGTTGGTTCCATTTCGGCGATGTTTGTAAGTGCAGATTTGGTTGTCGACTTTACACTTCGCATAGAAGTTTTGCCGGGCCCGTTGCGCGTCAAATGATCGTTCGATTCAGGATCGGACCGTGTATGGGATGTAGACCGTAATCGTGAAGAATGCGATAGTAGTGAGTTATTGGGGGACATAACATACCCAGCAGGGGAATAACCACCGTGCCGCGCAGCGTTGTTTGTCTCGAGAATGGAACTTGCCGCGGATACTTGTCTCGTAAATGGGAAAGGCTCCTTGTCCTTGAAATCAGGAGGAAACCCGGTGTTGGCGGCTAGTATAGATGACCTTCGGCTGTCACTGCGCTTCTGTTCTTCGTGTAGGTCTCGAATGGCATCCTCAATGGACGATGTCATGGAAAGCTTTTCGGCGGTCGCTTCGAGTTGAGCAATGTTGCTCGCGTGCGAGCTGGAAC
>NZ_JAEAGP010000343.1 GCF_015999305.1 Erythrobacter sp. YJ-T3-07
CCCATAACAGATAGAACCACTTATAATCGAACACAGCCTGCGGTTTCAACAATGATAGATAGTACCATCCGCGTTGCTTCCTCAGATTGGAGATGTCGGTTGAATCGCACTCTGGAATCCCTCCAAGATACATGCTGATTGCCAACAAGTGATAGAATATAAAGCTCTTGAAAGGTGTGAATCTTGCCAAAAACCTTGGCAATTGCTGCTTGTCGGCTAATAGATCCAAATCACAAAGCAGCATACCTGACATGAACATGGCTCCAAACCACCCATCAGCAACGTAGATAAAGTAGAACACCAAAGTAGCTTCGCAACACAATCGCGCCTTTCTCGTACACCTAGATAGTGCCATAACCGCAGTGTAAACTATGATGGAGCCCTTCATTTCGACGGGTATGGACCACAGATGCATATCATAGGACAGCCATTGTCGGTCACCACCAAATAGAAAATTG
>NZ_JAEAGP010000344.1 GCF_015999305.1 Erythrobacter sp. YJ-T3-07
TGCAAAGGCGTGGACGATGATGAGGATGATGATGATGGCAAAGAACGACGACTTACGGGAATGCGATCAGCATACTTCTGGCGAATGCGCTCTGCCTCAGCCTTGCGCTTCTCGAAGGGGTGCTCGTCCTTGAACTTGGATCGCATCTTGGCGGTTAGCGAAGTGGGTTGATGACGTTGATTGTATATGGCTGTTGGTTGGGTGTAATGCTCTCTGCTGAATGAGAAATGTGAGTTGAGGACTGAGGTCTTTGTCAGAAATGGATGGATGAAGGAAGTAGGAATGGAAAAGAAGGAACACAGAGCAGGCTCGCGAAGGTTGCAACAGGTAACCTTGGATGGAGGCGTTAGCTATGGTGACTGACCTGCGCAGGTTGATTGATTTAGTTGATTATTGATTGCTCAGCGGATGGCGGTGGACTGATAGGTTGTAAGTTACTAAAGCCAGGTTAAGTTAGG
>NZ_JAEAGP010000345.1 GCF_015999305.1 Erythrobacter sp. YJ-T3-07
GAAAGTCAGTCAGGTGCCAAGCAAGGAAATTGAGATTGCATCAGAGACAAAAGCCAAAGATCATCCTGAAGAAGATTCTAAAGCAGAGCCAAGCACGAAATCTTCCAAATCGCTCATGGCAAATTTCAAAACGATTGGCCGCTACGCACGCCCTCACGCCATATTTCTCGTGCTTGCCTTTGCCGGGTCTGCCATAGTTGGTGGTGCATTTTCGGGTTCAGCTTCCATTTTTGGCAATACTATAGGCGCGCTCAGCCCTTGTCACGAACCTAGCTACATCAGATCTTCTGGCGCCTTTTTCGGTCTGATGTTCTTCATTCTTGCTATTATCGAGTTTTTCGCCAACTTGGTCAGTTGGTCTTCCTTTGGCTATGTGGCTGAAAGGGTGATCTATGTACTGAGGACTCTGTCTCTGCGATCCTTGATGGAACAGGACGTCCAATGGCACCAGTCCGAAG
>NZ_JAEAGP010000346.1 GCF_015999305.1 Erythrobacter sp. YJ-T3-07
GGAATGATCGTCGTCCTGGCGGGCGACCGGCGCATCCTCGCCAAGATCTTCGAACCAGGCCTCAACAGGGCCCTTCAGCTTGAGCGTGAGCGGCTGGCCCTTGCGGTCCATCGTCCGCCCGGCCTGCTCGCGCACGGTGTGCAGGGCCGGGGCGTTGCGCAGCTTCACCTGCCCGTAGGCGCGCACCAGATCGTAATAGCCGACCTGCCAGCTGACCACCACGCAGGAAGAGGTCGGCAATGCAGTCAGCCGCGTCCAGCGCGTCGACGCCGCGCTCGAACAGGCGCGCTTTCAGCATGCTCATCGCGGTTGCGCGGTTCTTGTGCTGGCTGCGGTCGTTCTGCCGTTCAAGCAGGCTGCCGGGCCAGAACATCGTCGCGGTGCGCACCCCGGCACGCTCTGCGGTGACCCACAGCGGCTCGGCCTCGTCCCACCAGAACGGGTCGAGTGCCTGCCGG
>NZ_JAEAGP010000347.1 GCF_015999305.1 Erythrobacter sp. YJ-T3-07
GCGACGGTTGATATTGGTACGACTGGAATGTTTTTGTTCTTGTTGTGGTCCTTGTTGTTGTCCTTGTCCTTGTGACTGCTGGTATCCTTGTCACTGTAACTGCTGGTGTCCTTGTCACTGTAACTGCTGGTAACCTTGTCGTTGTAGTTGTCGTTGTCCTCATCGTCATAGTCGCTGTTAGAACTGCTGGCGCCGTTGTCGTTGTAATTGCTGCTGGCGCCGGCATTCTTGGAACCTGGCGAACCAATGTCATTGCCCACCGACATGGGGTTTCCTCCCACGGGGATATTGGCACCCAACGTGCCTTCGTCATCTTGTGGCCCTATCGTCCTACTGTCTTCATTATCCTCGCCCTGGAGTTGTTTGTGGTGTAAGCCGACGTTGTTTTTGCCAAGACAAGTTATAGCGAGGATCATATACAAGGGGTAGCGTCGTTCCCCCAAAAGAAGAACGCCTAG
>NZ_JAEAGP010000348.1 GCF_015999305.1 Erythrobacter sp. YJ-T3-07
GTTTCCTCCACCACAATGCGCATTAAGTATAGATTTCCTACTATCACGTTGTCCGGGATGCTGATATTGGTATTCAGTGCACCTCCGTTGACAAGACCCGTGCTTACCGCCACCATCTCTCCCGGATCGGCAAAACTGCCGTTGCCATTGAAATCAATGAAAACCTTCACATACCTGGTAACATTGGTACCGTCGGAACTGCCCGTTTTCACATAAATGGGCACGGTTTGCATGGGTTCAATACTGGCTGTGAGATTGGTATTGTCAGAATATTTGACAGTGGCGCTTGCCGGGTTCAGGAAATGAATGGACTGAAAGCTTACACTATCAATCCTGGCCCCTCCGGTTTGTACGGGTACAGAAGGACAATAAGCAGTACCACCAGCGCCGCTCACCAATAAAGTATAAGCCTGGCCGCCATTTGCGAACGTGTTTTTGTGAGTAACAGTAATGGTATA
>NZ_JAEAGP010000349.1 GCF_015999305.1 Erythrobacter sp. YJ-T3-07
TCCACCTCTTCTGTGTCACCCTTGTGGAAGTGGTCCGGGACATCGAGGTTACGTATGAGCACATCGGTGGTGATTAGCGGATCTTCCGCTTGTGCTGAGACAAAGGTCTGTGAAGGCGGAGGCCTTGCCGGCGACTGTTGAGGCGGCTGCGAACCATGATCGTGTGCTTGTATGGCCTGTTGAGTGGTTTGTACGAGCAGTTCAGGCAGAAATGGAGATGTTTGTTGCGTTCCTGAGGTTGTTTGAGCACGAACTGTGGCCTGCTGCGCAAAGGGCGGCCTCAATACAGGCAGGTTATATCTTGGTCTTTGGTCTGCCATTGTGAGCGGTTCAACTTCGCGCTGTCTTTCTTTTGGTGGTTTGTTGTGCTTGAGGTCTCACACTTTGTCAATATACACAGAATAGCGGTTCGCCATGATATTTATACTTTTTTTCGTGCTATGATGAGCCCTCGATT
>NZ_JAEAGP010000350.1 GCF_015999305.1 Erythrobacter sp. YJ-T3-07
GATAATTTTCTGTATACGTGAGGTACGTGTTATCCCTGGTATATGGTACCCCATCCATATGGTCATAAGAGTCTGGCGGGTCCACCGCTAGCTGAAGGAGCACATCTCCCGCCTGGGCGTCTTGGTAGACCTGACAAACATGCTCACCCAGTTGAATTCTGCGAAGAACGGACTGAGCGTCGCTACTGGGCAGGGTGACCAGAAGTCCGCATAATTGTTGGAAGCTGGCTAAGCTACTCTCTAACTTGTTAACTCTTTCTCGTTGCGCAGCAACTTTTGCTTGTGCAATCTCGGCCTTGTAGACGCAATTTTTGCCCGTCTTTAAACATGTCGTACAGGAGGGACGGCCAGCATCACACTAGCATCGAGCATTGTCAACGACACGATGTCTTTAAACCGAAAAGAATGAAGTCCCCTACCCTGACCTTACGTGATCGGCATAGCTCACAAGCTGGT
>NZ_JAEAGP010000351.1 GCF_015999305.1 Erythrobacter sp. YJ-T3-07
CCAGGGTGTGGACTTGTCGGCAATGCAGAATGTCCCGACTTTGGACCCTGGTAGAAATAGTCGCCCGCAAGCATAATTCAAGGCAGCTGATTAATCGGCGGATATCATGACCACCCCGGGAGCCTCGAAGAGGCAGTGTTCAAACCACTGGCAGACTGGAGGCTTTTGCCCGCAAAGTCCGAACGCCTAGCTCGAATGCAGGCCGCCCAAGATCATCAAATGAACCCTCTTCGTGTGTGCCAATCTTGCAGCATTTCATGGCCCCTGCCTGCCAACGGACCAAACACCAGATGAGCTGGGTTCGAGCTTATTACGCATGTACGGAACCGTTCTCGACCGCTGACTCAAAACTCATCAGCAAAAGGAACGCTGGTGACTGGTGGGCTCAAGCGCCCTTGGACGAAAAGCCCAAGCCCACAGCCAAAGGTGAGCTTTTGGTGCTGTGCCTCGCAGCTG
>NZ_JAEAGP010000352.1 GCF_015999305.1 Erythrobacter sp. YJ-T3-07
CGACTGGCGGCAAGAGTGGCAGCTATGAATGAGGTTGCTCGGGGATCGTTGGCGACATTCATATTCGTGCGACCTGGAGGCTTGAGTAAGGAACTGTTGTCCGGTGGGCTGCCTGCTTGGAATTGAGTCAGGCGTTGACTGAGAGATCCATGGCTGATGGGCGTATGGTGGTTATGATCATAACCGTGGCTTCCATCATAGAGACTGTTGCCAGTCGTCTGACGGCTTATTCGGGTAGCTGCAATCAATGCGCCATTGCTTTTGGCCGCACTGCCATTCGGATTCGGACTGGGACTGGGTGAAGGCCCGGTCCTTTGAAAAGCAAGAGAGGCGCCTCTTAATGCCGTCTGGTAGGCGGAACCATCGTTGGGACTCTGAACATGAGCTGGCGAGGAGACGGGAAGACGTCGGCTGGGGTTATTGCTATTAGGGGTCCCCGGCCGGTGCATGGAGTTG
>NZ_JAEAGP010000353.1 GCF_015999305.1 Erythrobacter sp. YJ-T3-07
ATACCCGGTAGGCCGTTGGGAATGTACCTGAACTTGCCGACGGGGTGCTCTTCCGTGATGCAGGTCTTCTTGCCCGTGACGTTGTCGTCGAAGCGGAAGGGACAGTGGTCGGAGCTCAACACCGTAAAGGTGCCGTTCTTCAGACCCTGCCAGATCTGCAGCTGGTCGTCGGCGTTCCGCGGCGGCGGAGAGCACACGCACTTTGCCCCGTCGAAGCCCGGCTGGTCAAGGTCCCCGCGCGTCAGGAACAGGTACTGGGGACAGGTCTCGGCCAAGACGGGCTGGCCGGCGGTCTGGGCCTGGCGGATGCGCAGGGCGGCCGCGGGGTCGCTGATGTGCACCAGCAAGATCGGCGTGTTGGCGATGAGCGACGAGAGCGCTATGGCGCGGTTGGTGGCCTCGGACTCCAGCAGGGGCGGCCGCGAGTGGGAGTGGTACTTTGGCGCGAATTTGCCC
>NZ_JAEAGP010000354.1 GCF_015999305.1 Erythrobacter sp. YJ-T3-07
CACGATAATCGACTCAGGTCATTTACTTAGGCTGCATGATGTTAGGTACCCTCGAGAAGGTCGAGTCAGAAATCCGCAGTTGGACCGTGGAGAGTGATGGAAGCGAATTTCGGGATCTTATTCTCCTCAGCCAACGCACCCTCGGCGATCTTCTATTTGTTCATGTACAAGGAGCTCACTTTGAAGCTCGGGTCGTCTGTTACAATAATGTACAGCTAATGCCAATCAAATTGGCCTTCTCTCGGCTATAACCACCCTGAGTTTGTAGTTCAAAGCGGTTCTCAAATCCTGGAATGTGCTGAGTGGCTACCCGTATCCATTGCGTTTGTGTAGCGATCCAGGATATATCTCATCAGAACATGGCGATCTGCTCTCCTAACCATGCCCCAGCAACCATCTTAATAACCAGGAGGGTTGACTCTTTGGGATACCCTCGTCCATTTCGGCAGTTCTGTG
>NZ_JAEAGP010000355.1 GCF_015999305.1 Erythrobacter sp. YJ-T3-07
GTATTACTTGCATTCAATTGCAGACAAGCAGGAACCGTCAGCACAACATCGTGGAGAATGAGTCACCAGCGTTACCCGTCTATGGATCCGGTGAAAGAGCCGCATTCAGTCTCACTCAAAGTGCTCCGGTACGGTACAGAACACCTATAGATCCTCAGCGTTCCTGATGTGCCTCTCAAAACCATGACTGACGTCCGCCTCTGGCCGACAGCCGCCCGCACCCTCCCCATTTACCCCACCATCCCATCACAAACGCCATATCTTCACCACCCCCAAGCCACGCGCAACCACTCCCCGCCTCTCTGGCCTACCAATCGACCAACGGTGCGACGAATCCGGACCCCTTTCTCTTGACGCCCATCCTGAACCTGCCGCCGTCTTTCGGCTCCGCGTACGTCGGTGAAACCTTTAGCTGTACGCTATGTGCAAACTGTGAGGTGCCTCCCGAAGGCGCGG
>NZ_JAEAGP010000356.1 GCF_015999305.1 Erythrobacter sp. YJ-T3-07
GAAAAAATGGATATCAGGGAAACCTGGTGCTGTATTTCGCGTTTACTGTTCTTGCTTCGGTCATGCAGTTAATATTTTCAGTTTGTGATCTACTCGTGATCGCGCCTATCATTACAATATCTGGTGCTTTTTTTCCTATGGCATTCGAAGAGGTTACTTTAGCTTCAAAGGATGTGGTTATAATGCTCTGTAATATCAAATAAGTAAACCACTCGCGAAGATGCACTTCGCAGCGGAAATAAAGACTTGGGAGAAAGACAAAGGAACCTTTGAATCTGCTCCAACTTACTCCGGAGCCATTTTGAATGTGGGCAAAATAGCACTTCCTATACGCGTTGTAAGCTGAACGCTGGCGGAATCAGGCCAACGACTACTTCGTTGTTCATCAAGAATTTCTCTTGCTGAGCTCACCAGCTTCCAGTGTTTGACTGAAAACGGAACGACACAAATCCCAT
>NZ_JAEAGP010000357.1 GCF_015999305.1 Erythrobacter sp. YJ-T3-07
TAAATCCTTACATTAGCTCGATGGTCTACAAGACCAAGTTTGACCCAGCGTGGCGCTCGTCAAGGGCAGTCGTGAACTCGAGCAGCAGCACAATGGATCATCAGGCCATGTAGGATACTCCTTAACATACGGTGCAGATGATCAATGTCGACATTGATACTTGCATGCCGTCAACGTGGACGGCCATCACGACGGATAATCAACTCCTTCGGGAGATCTTGCGGTCTTATTTTACAACTGCGTACATCTTTAATCCATTTTTTCACAAGGACTATTTTCTTCGGGATATGGTATTGGGTAAAAATCGATTTTGCTCTTCCCTTCTTCTCAATTCCGTCTTAGCTGCTGGTTGTGTAAGCGTCTGAATTTGAATAGTCATGACTTTTCTCCAACTGACTCCGACGCAGCGTGGCTGCAGTCGAGTCGCTAAACGCGCTGAATTCTGGAACCCTGAC
>NZ_JAEAGP010000358.1 GCF_015999305.1 Erythrobacter sp. YJ-T3-07
GGCCTCTTCATTTCCCTTGGCCGTTTGAAAGCTATCTCGAGGGAATTCAAACAACGATGCCAATGAAGCAAAACCATATTCAAGAATGACACGAGTTCCTTTCAAGGTCGAAAAATAAAAGTTCCAGATTCGTTGATAAGTACCAATTGCCGTACTAATTATAACAACAACGACGTTGATGGTTCTTTTTCCAGCTTACATAACTGACATCTTGTTTTCTTGATCTTCTAGTGTCTCTGGACTTTGACCCAAGAAGATGAGAAGAAAGCCTTCTACCCTGGAGTCGTTGCCTGCCGCGCCTCAATGCCATCTCCCAGATCATTCTGCCTCCTCGTCAATGGCTCGAGCTTCTTGGGACTGGCAAGCCCCATCACGGCGGCTGCAGGAGGCACGTGGTTGGCGAGAAGTGGATTGAAGATAGTTGATGATAAAGTCGTGGCTACCCAGTTCGGGTG
>NZ_JAEAGP010000359.1 GCF_015999305.1 Erythrobacter sp. YJ-T3-07
TAGCCCTGCAAGTTCTTTAAATAAGAGACCTTGACATCGCGACTCATGAGATCAACCACATGGGCCTGAAAAGCCTCCTGGCTCTCTCTGTGTTCAGCAGGGAACAGGTCGCGATATTCCTTGAACTTTGGCTGGTCCCATTCTGTCTTGACCGTCTCCGGAAGTACTCTCAATGCGTAAGGAAACTAGTTGGGCAGTTCGTCAGTTGACCAATCACAATGCATACCAGGATCGTGAAATGTGATATTCGCCCGCCATATCTAAATGTTCTGCACGACAACGGCGAAGTCAAAACTGCTTGATGAGTGCCAATAAACCTTTTCCGGGCAGGAAGGGCCGAGGCTACAGCTTCGCATATCCGATGGGAAGGGAAATGGAAGTGCAATCTCCCCAACGGGGTCATTGATCGTCATGGCCACTCAGCTGCTCACCGACATGGACAACTAAGTCCCAAT
>NZ_JAEAGP010000360.1 GCF_015999305.1 Erythrobacter sp. YJ-T3-07
CTCATATACGAAAGATCCACAGCAATTGCGGGACGAATTGGTCGCGGTGCTGCTTGCAGGGCGTGACACAACAGCCGGCACACTTTCCTGGGCCATCTATGAGTTGGCGCGGCATCCTCAGGTCGTCGAGAAGCTACGCACAGAAATTATTGGCAGAATAGGGCCGACAAACACACCAACCTTTGAGGATCTGAACAGCATGCACTACCTCCAGAACGTACTCAACGAAACCATGCGTCTCTATCCAACACTGCCTTTCAACATACGATTCGCACTAAAAGACTGCACACTACCGTGTGGCGGTGGTGCTGACGGCTCACTAGCTGTTCCCGTCTTGAAAGGTACACTAGTTGCCTATTCAACACTAGCAATGCAACGCCGCGCAGATTTGTATCCCACCGTGTCTTCGAGTTTTGCACCAGTCGATGAATTTGACCCAGACCGCTGGAACCATT
>NZ_JAEAGP010000361.1 GCF_015999305.1 Erythrobacter sp. YJ-T3-07
TGTTCGCGTTATCTTTGCAAACTATGACGCGCGTCCAACTGGTTGAACATATCCGTCAAAAGCAGTCTTACTTATGTGTAGGTCTTGATTCGGATATCACCAAACTTCCCAAACACCTGCAGTCGCATCCCGATGCCGTATTTGAATTCAATAAAGCCATCATTGATGCCACCCTGGATCACTGTGTAGCTTATAAGATCAATACCGCTTTTTATGAATCACTGGGTCTCAAAGGCTGGGAAGCCATGGAAAAAACACTTCATTATATTCCGGCTACCCATTTTACCATCGCTGATGCCAA
Source organism: Erythrobacter sp. YJ-T3-07 (assembly GCF_015999305.1). Taxonomy (NCBI): domain Bacteria; kingdom Pseudomonadati; phylum Pseudomonadota; class Alphaproteobacteria; order Sphingomonadales; family Erythrobacteraceae; genus Erythrobacter; species Erythrobacter sp. YJ-T3-07. The sequence goes on from NZ_JAEAGP010000361.1 coordinate 302, forward strand.
AAGGGGCGATATCGGCAACACTTCTTCGCAATATGCCAAAACTTTTTTTGAAGTGCTTCCTTTTGATGCTATTACGGTAGCGCCTTATATGGGTGAGGACAGTATCCGGCCTTTTTTGGAATACGAAAACAAATGGACCATTGTACTGGGCCTT
>NZ_JAEAGP010000362.1 GCF_015999305.1 Erythrobacter sp. YJ-T3-07
GCAGCAAGTCTGACATTCCCAGCGACATTCGAGCAAATCAAGGACCTCGCATACCTAGATGCCGTGCTTAGAGAAGGAATACGCATCCATACAATACTCAGTGGGATTCTTGAGCGCATAGTACCCGAAGGTGGCTTGATACTGCGTGATGGACGTCACACCGAAGCCGGAACGATTGTAGGAATGAACCCTTGAATCATGAACCGGAAGAAGGACGTCTTCGGCCAGGACGTTGATACGTTCCGACCCGAGCGCTGGCTGCGAGACGATCAGTCTGAGTCGGAAGTCGCCTACCAACTTCGATTGAAGCGTATGAAGGATGCTGACTTCAGTTTTGGCGCTGGTAGTCGTGTTTGCGTGGGCAAGTTCTCTGCACAAATGCAGATTTTGAAGACATTGGCTACGCTTTTTAGCCGTTATAATGTGAGTCCATCTTCCTTGGTCGTGAGAACGCG
>NZ_JAEAGP010000363.1 GCF_015999305.1 Erythrobacter sp. YJ-T3-07
ATGACTTGTATCCATAACTGTGAGTGTGATCGTCTCTTCCTCAAATTAAGCCGCCATTTCGTAAGGGACTGCGTTCTTCGCGGTTCTCGTCATGTCGTCGGACAGTAGTGTCGGTGTGTATTTGCCTTGGTGCGGCGATCCAATGCCAGACGACATAGTCTGCGAGGCGCCCGTGCTGTAACAAGACTGCGTATCCAGTGGCGCACCATATGGATCATGGTAACTCTGATATACAGGCGGTTGTTGTTGCTGCTGCTGCTGCTGTCTACAATCAACCAGCTCCGGGGCGTGCTCCTCGGCGCCGAGATCTTGGTGAATTCGTAGATGCCTGTCTCAGGACACACTAGATACCGCGTGTGCTTGTTGTAGCGTGTGTTGGGCAGTGAGACGACACGGGCCTCCGGTGTCGCCTTGGTCGGTAGTACGAGAAGCTTGTGGGGGTTCGTAGATTCCGG
>NZ_JAEAGP010000364.1 GCF_015999305.1 Erythrobacter sp. YJ-T3-07
GCTGAGTATGCGGCTGACGCTGCGGCTAAGCAAGCCAAGCATTGACATCGGAGGGGATCGGACTTAAATCTGGAGACGTCACAGCTTTTGCCAAGACAAGACCGTATGCATGCCTGTGCCTGCTATCTTATTTCACATTCGAAGGATGTGCTTGATATGTGATAATCTTGGACAGTTAGGTCACAGCCTGGCGATTGAAGCATACAGGCCCCTTTGGCTGAGACCATCGCCTATCAAACATGGCTTTCGTCAAATCAACTAAGTAGCTGCATGCGGTCCAGCGCATTACTCACTCAGTCTGGGTCTGCTCGCAACTCTCGCAGCCATGGCCATCCTTGTTTGGAGTGTCACAATATGATGCCCTCGACTCCGATAGTGCACGTTGCTGTCAACTCGTAAGCAAAGCTTTATCCCGATACGCTTCAGTGAGTGGACTTGCTCAGTCTGATTTTGT
>NZ_JAEAGP010000366.1 GCF_015999305.1 Erythrobacter sp. YJ-T3-07
CTAACACTTCTCTTGAGATCTGGGTACTGGATTTCTCCTCGGATCGCATGTCTCCATCTTCCAGTACCAGACCAAAAGAAGCGATGCAACCGTCCGTCGAAATCTAGACGGGAGTCACCAGAGGACTGTTGGCTGCAGCATCGAGAGGTGCCGCATGTAATGCAGGTTTCGGGACATCTTCACCGTACTCCCCGCTTGCCTTCTTCGCCAGAACGCTCTGGACCCAAGCGGCAACTTCGGCATCTTCGGTGCCTGAATTGCTCACGTCCATGTTGTTGGCTGCGTTCGCTATTGCTTCAGCGCTAGCTTCGTTTTCTTCCGCCTCCTCATCCTCTTCTGTAATCGTCTCGGGTTTCGTCATGTCCTTGATCCATTCAGCGTTCAAAAGAGCTTGATATGTGGGCCGCAAGCTGGCGTTCTTGTTCAGGCATGACTGAACAAACTTGTGAGCCG
>NZ_JAEAGP010000367.1 GCF_015999305.1 Erythrobacter sp. YJ-T3-07
CGCCGCCATGTTCCGAAGAGCGAACGATGCCTAGGAGCTTAGGGACTCGGGCAAGGGACTTCGTTCCTAGGCTGAGAGAAGCCGAATCAACAGCCGCGAGTTTGAGAAGGCACTGCAGTTCACAATAGACGGCCGCCGCCGTCATCTCGCTTCTAGCAAACTTACACAGCATTTCCTGGGCGTCGCTTCCAGATGTGGGGACGGTGACCCTCACGATATTATTGGTCAGACGCCTTCCCAAGACAATGATTTCTTTGTCTAGGTATATAGGAATGTCCGGGACCGTGTTTAGATCAAGAGTCGTGTGCAGATTCGGCGAGGCTGGTCTTGGACATGGTACATCGCATGGGTGTCCGACAGGGCAGCAGCCACCAGGTCGCGCCAAGTCGATGTATGTGTTGCCGTCCAAGGACTTATACTTGCACACTTCGACAAGACGCTTTAGGTTAGCGT
>NZ_JAEAGP010000368.1 GCF_015999305.1 Erythrobacter sp. YJ-T3-07
GTTCACGGTGCCAACCGTCTCGGTGCCAACTCTCTGTTGGATCTTGTCGTCTTCGGTCGTGCTGTTTCGCACACCATCCGTGACAACTTCACTCCTGGTGCCAAGGCCAAGCCTATCTCGGCCGATGCCGGTTCTGAATCTATTGAGGTCCTCGACCAGGTCCGCACCTCCAGTGGTCCCAAGAGCACAGCCGAGATCAGACTGGCCATGCAAAAGACTATGCAGACTGATGTCAGTGTCTTCCGTACTCAGGAGTCGTTGGACGAGGGTGTTAAGAAGATCAATGAGGTCGACCAGATGTTCCCTCAAGTCGGTATCAAGGACCGCAGCATGATCTGGAACTCCGACTTGGTTGAGACCCTCGAGCTGAGAAACTTGTTGACCTGCGCGTACGTATCCTCCCTACCAATGCTTTCTGGAAGATTTCAATTAACATCATCTTAGTACCCAAAC
>NZ_JAEAGP010000369.1 GCF_015999305.1 Erythrobacter sp. YJ-T3-07
CGTAAGTAACCAGTCACCGAAAATCAGAGATGCAGTGCCCGTGTACTAAGACCTGTGACACAGGATGTTGAAGCCGCATTCGATGGTGTCATCTCCGTCGAAACCACACACTGGGATGGTGCGGCAAGGCGCGGGCCTGACTTCGACTTATATCCTGACGGCCGGCCCAAGGTGGAAGGCGAGGTCACAAAGAACGACAAGGGTACTGTGTTGACTTCGGGCTCCCTATCGGCCACCATCAGCGGGGATGAGCATACCTTTGACATCAAGTTTCACAGCAAGGATGGATCGACGCAGCTCACATCACTTGGAAGCCGGAGCGTCGGCTTGGCATACAGCCCAGCGAGCAGCAATCCCTTGCAGACGGGAGACATGCGAGACTTCAAGCACTATATATTCACACAAACATCTTTAGGCGTGGGCGAGTCCGTTCACGGTCTGGGAGAGCGTTTC
>NZ_JAEAGP010000370.1 GCF_015999305.1 Erythrobacter sp. YJ-T3-07
TCAACCTGAACCATGAGAATTCCGAGCTTGAGTGTACTGTTGATCTTGCTCTCCTGCATGAGATACCGCCGTACTATCCCTTCCTCGGCTGCTTCTTGCTCTTCCGCGATACCGTTTTCGAGACCGGTCGCGGTGTGATTCAAAGCGCCAGCTGCGCTTGCACTACTCAGCCGTCGTTTGCTTTGCAAGGCTGGACCGAGTATGTCTTTGCGGGCATGTTCCAAGCTTCCCCCCACGCGGCTACCGAGGCTCTTTCGTGGGAAGTTCTCACTCTCCTCGACGTATTCGCTGAGGTTCAGCTTGACAACGCCCATGTCAATCTTCTCATCTCTGCCGCCGGATGCAGAGAATTCTTGTACCACTTCAAATTCGATGGGACATTCCGTCAAGTTGTTATTCTTATCTATTGATATACGCACGGGAACCACCTTGCTGTAGTCATAAGTAACGCG
>NZ_JAEAGP010000371.1 GCF_015999305.1 Erythrobacter sp. YJ-T3-07
GCATCGACCCTCTTTCGCTGGATGTCTTGGCCAAGAACGGTATCTTTGCTCTGAGAAGGGCCAAGAGGAGGAACATGGAGCGTCTGCAGCTCATCTGTGGCGGTATTGCACAGAACAGTGTCGAGGACTTGTCTCCTGATATTCTGGGGTGGGCAGGTCTGGTCTACGAGCAGCAACTAGGCGAAGAGAAGTACACGTTCATCGAGGATGTCAAGGAGCCCAAGTCAGTCACCCTGATGATCAAGGGACCCAATCAACACACCATCGCACAAATTTCAGACGCTGTCAGGGATGGTCTTCGCAGTGTCTACAACATGATCGTCGATAGGAGTGTCGTGCCTGGTGCTGGTGCTTTCCAGGTTGCTTGCGCTGCTCACCTCCAGAGCGACTCCTTCAAGAAAACCGTCAAGGGCAAGGCCAAGTGGGGCGTCGACGCATTTGCCGATGCTCTG
>NZ_JAEAGP010000372.1 GCF_015999305.1 Erythrobacter sp. YJ-T3-07
GTGGCAAGCATGATACAAGCTACTGTACACAAGGCGACCAGGATCGCGCCTACGGGACCACTTGACAACTCATCCAGCCATATGATAAGTCAGTTCATTTTGATGCTACCTTGAGAATCATGCAACTAGGGCAGTGCCCATGTCCAAAGCAAGCGAGCGAGCGAGCTTGAAGTCTATTGCCGGAAGCTAAATAGCTTAGTAGACACCTATGGAGGCATACAAAGTTTGCGGCCACGACTTGTTTGTATACTGATCAAGGTACAGCAGGGGGAGAGTTTGGTGTATCGCAAGACAGACTCCCCATGAGGCCATGCCGGGGTATCACAAATCGCTTCAAAGTGCAACTGCGGGGAGGCTTTTGAGTTGGTCACCATGTAGACCGAAGGCATATTTGCTTTATCACATTCAAATGACCACATGAAGGCGGCCGTGACGGTCATGGTGCCAGGTGC
>NZ_JAEAGP010000373.1 GCF_015999305.1 Erythrobacter sp. YJ-T3-07
GAGGTAGCACAGATCAGGAAGGATGTTGGCAGCGTATCTCAATGCCAGTTCCGAAATGCTGGTCGGCTGGCAAATCCTACTCGACGAAAAGTAACGGCGTCTGAGCAAGTCGATAGCACATTGACACTGTTTCTGGATACTCTGCTTTCTCTTGTGCTTTGCTGCTTGTTCCCCTTTTGCATTGTTGCATGGACGGCAGGCAATTATCAAGCTAGGCAGAATATCCCTTAAATGTGGAAAACATCCGGCCGATAAGTTTATATGTGTCTTTGCCATTCTGCACCATGCGTTGATATCGGTGGTGGATACCCGAATCAATCCAATTCTTGTGATGGAAACTGTTTGTGTGTTAGGATAGCGGACTCGAAAAAGATATGGCAGCATTATTACCATCTTCATGGCTCAGATTGCTTGGGAACGCACTGTTGTGAATACGCGGTACGGCCCTGAGT
>NZ_JAEAGP010000374.1 GCF_015999305.1 Erythrobacter sp. YJ-T3-07
CTACGGTCCTCCTCCGTTGCACCACGGTCATCACGGCCACCACGGGCATCATGGTCATCATGGTGATCACGGACATCACGGACATCATGGGCACCATGGACACCATGGGCACCACGGCGGAGGATGGTAGACCAAATAATGAAACGGGTGTACCGACAATGAATTTGAGATGAGGAGCAACTGGCTCAAGGCATAGGAAGGGTTCTGCGTCTGGTTTGGGATAGGTTTGACATTATTGATACCACCATATATGCTCTATGAATAACAACTTATGAAACAACCTTAACTATATTGGGATATCTCTAAGGAATAATATCGTTGCCCCAATGTTTACCGTGTCGTTGCATCCCATTGCTATTGTCAAATCATTTGCGATCACTTTTGTTTACAATATCGCTGCTTGCAACGATACATGTATTAGCTGCTAATTTCTGAATATGATTGTTACATCT
>NZ_JAEAGP010000375.1 GCF_015999305.1 Erythrobacter sp. YJ-T3-07
CTTCGTTTTAGCGATAGACGTCTTTTTCTTATTCTTGTTTGCTGTATCAACTGAAAGCAGATTTGGATCTGGGCTTTTCTCTTCATCCACATCAGCGTCAGGAATAAGAATGTCCTCGACTTCGGTTGATCCAGGGAAGTCCTCCTCCAAAGTGTCAATCGTGACTCCAAAAAGCTCTTCGTCCGTTTTCTTTTGACGTTTGATGGCAGCTTCGACTAACGGAACCAACTTGCGTTTCCTCGTTCTTGTCGGAATATCGCTAGCAGGGAAGCTGGCTTCTGTCATGGAGTCGTCGTCTTCTTTGAAAGCATCCTCATCAGTACTCATGCGGCTGCGTGGACGTGAGTCAGGCTCCTCAGTATCCCGTGCAATAGAATCACGATTTTCGGTTTCATCTTCAGAAGCGTCGTCATCGCTGTCCGGAGCCAGTCGATGATGCAAGCCTCTAAAGC
>NZ_JAEAGP010000376.1 GCF_015999305.1 Erythrobacter sp. YJ-T3-07
GCTTGGGGTCCCCTTTGAACGAACCAAGGAGCAAGATCTTTCCGATTTCCCCATCGAAAAAGCACGACTCGAAGTTGGCATCCCACTGCTGTTACTCTCTGCTGTGGTGCTTCTGACTTGGGGATGGGCTCTACAATACCGTGCTCATCTAGCTGTGCCCTGCGTCTTGCTTTTCCTCATGGGCGTTGGGATGATTGGGTTCAGCAATACATCCAACACACTCATTGTTGACGTCAATCCTGGTAGCGCTGGTGCCGCAACAGCTAGCAACAACTTAACACGATGTTTAATCGGTGCTGCTGCTAGTGCTGTCATTGATCCAATGATCAAGGGGATTGGGAGTGGGTGGGCTTTCTTCATTATCGGGGCGCTACAACTTGTGGGTGCGCCAGTTTTATTGCTCATCATGTCGAATGGTATCGAATGGCGCAAAGCGAACACGGAAAGAAAGC
>NZ_JAEAGP010000377.1 GCF_015999305.1 Erythrobacter sp. YJ-T3-07
TGGCGTTCCTGGACGGCCTCGTTGCGACCAGCTGGTGCAGCAGCACCTTCGCGGAGGAGGGCCGCGGCCAAGAGAGCGGAGATCAAGCGGACCATGTTGAGAGATTGTGCGATTCCGATGGCAGTGCTTGTGCGTAGTTGGTTGGGTTGATGAGACCGGATGTTGAGTGCAGCGAAGAGGACTTATATAGAGGTGGTTTGTATACACAAGACGGCTGGTTGGGGAGACCTGGTTACGAATACGTCAGATTGATATGTAGTATTCCGCTTTCGCAGGCCCATCTGGACTATTCTACCATATCGCATCATATCTTCTTCGGCGCCTATACAGTACTTTTTTTTTCTGGACAGCAGAAGAAATGTTGCTTGTATCGGTGCATGATCCTTGAGGCTGACCGGGGTCGTAAAGTGGTTCGCCCGAGAGTCGTCATTGGTGGAGAGACTATACCTGCG
>NZ_JAEAGP010000378.1 GCF_015999305.1 Erythrobacter sp. YJ-T3-07
GATATGGATCCATATGTACACACCTCCAAGGACACTATGGATGTCAACGATACGAAGGGGTACTTCTCAATTTACGTAAGTCTTGGACCTTGACCTGTTTGATTTTGACTGACCGCCTTGCCAGCATATGGCTCGCTTCTCGGAATTAGCAATTGCTTTCGTCGTGGAACAAGCAGGCTGGGACAACAGGTGGCGGTGAGAGGCGACAGGATATTTGTTCCATATTGATACAATTGAGGCATGCTTTTCAGGCATCATTTACGCCTACATGTTGGTTTCCCGAAACAGGTGACGATGCTCCCAACTTTCTTTATGCTACTCCAACCATGAGGAGAGCAGCGAAGAAGCTGCGCCAACTCCACGCTTTGTTCTCGTGGTTCAGTTTTCAGACCTGATGCACGAACACCTTCGGGCAGAGCAAACGTAGGGCGACAGATACCCAACAGCTCAG
>NZ_JAEAGP010000379.1 GCF_015999305.1 Erythrobacter sp. YJ-T3-07
TCAAAATCAAGGCCAGCAGATTGATCTTCTTCCGTCAGTTTCATACTGCAACGGTAATGTGCTTTCGCCTGAGCCATTACGACACACAGCTCGACAGCTTTCTTGCGGATGCGTTCAAGGGAAGATTGAGCATCGACTGCATCAATACCACAAATGCCATTCGACAGGAATGGATACAATGCCCTTCCAAGAGCTTCATAGACGTTTTCCGGAAGACCCTGAGAGTACTGTAACATCATGGTCGTCTGCGACCGCCAAGCTTGGAATCTAGAAATCTGCAGAGGTGAGTCGGCCTCGTCCTCTACTACCCGTCAGCGATGTGTATAACGTACACGATGAGTTTTATGACATACCATTGATGGAATGGCGAATGCGTTGACTGACAGTTCCAACGTCAGAGCCAAAGACTTGAATGGGATTCTCAAGGCAGAATTGCAGAAGTAGTTGCCAG
>NZ_JAEAGP010000380.1 GCF_015999305.1 Erythrobacter sp. YJ-T3-07
GCAAGTTTTGGCTGGTGAAGCTATCATTCCGATGCAACACATGAGTATCCATGGTCCCGACGGACGCTCTGGCAGAGAAGTCGTGTTCCCTCAAGACCGCTGGATTCTAGCCAATGCCGGCGAGGACGTGACGACATACATCCACCAAGTCTTGGACAAGAAAGAGATAGCCGAGAACAACACCATTCGGGGTTATCGAAATGCTGGGGTTGTGGGGGACACACTTTGGAACAAAGTAACGGATTCTGAGCGTGGCATTATATCCGTCGACCTCCTCACACGGTTCTATCGCATCAAGGCCAGCGCCAATGATCGTGGTCCTATCTTTGTCCTGCCTGCTTTTGGTGACCGTCCAGGGACGAAGCATATTCGTGCGATGGAAGATCGCCCTACCGTAGTATCCGTGGTTGATCCAAAGTTCCCTTCTGATGAGAATGGTACGCACTTGCAG
>NZ_JAEAGP010000381.1 GCF_015999305.1 Erythrobacter sp. YJ-T3-07
GCGCTTCCAGAGTATTGGCCACCTCGCCGTCCCAATTGAACTTGAAACCCATGGCGGTGGCGTATGAGTCCATTACCATCTCGTATTTCTCGAACTTGGCTGGGTCTGAGTTGTATTTCTCACGCGTGTACCATTCCTTCTTTGACTGGCCTTCCGAAGGCATTGAGGGGTAGAGCTGGTAGGGCGCAAGGCGCAGCTCAAATTCGGCCTCTTCAGATTCATATTTTTCGAGTGCCTCGTCTAATCTGTTGGTTCTCGATTAGCCTACTCCTCCGATTCTGTCGATCGGCTACAGATTTCTGTCTGTCTGCAACGGTATAGTTCAATTTCAGGCAACGAACAACGACAAAACACATATGGCTAAGCTTCCCCTGAGTGAAGGTAGCCCGAAGTTGCCCATGAAAACTTATTTGTTTTCAAGGTGGGGTCAGGGTGTCTTGCCTTCTTTTCG
>NZ_JAEAGP010000382.1 GCF_015999305.1 Erythrobacter sp. YJ-T3-07
CTCGTTCTTGAAACGGACAGTCTGGACACCAGAGATGGCCTTGACGACGGTACTCTTTCCGTGAGCGACGTGACCGATTGTGCCTATGTTGATTGTCGCTTGCCGTGCGATAATTTCGGGTGTGAGGGGCGTTAGGCTTTTCACGTCAAGGTCTTTCGGATCGGTCTGGGGTGGAAGTTCGGGTCGCGATGTATCGGGGGCAGAGATGATTGTGTTCTTCTTCATTGCCGACTTCAAGGGCTGCTCTTGGACCTCGTCGACACCATCATCATGGTGCTGGTCGTCAACCGACTCGCCAGAGTCCGACTCGGAGTCGGGGAGGTCGTTCCCGAACTTGTCAGCCGACATTGTGTCGAATTCGTGATTTGCACTGGTGAGTAGAAGCTGCGATGGGCGACAAAAAATATGGTTCTCCAATAACTATGTCCCTCGTGTTCTGAGCTGTTCTCGC
>NZ_JAEAGP010000383.1 GCF_015999305.1 Erythrobacter sp. YJ-T3-07
GACAGATCTTCGGGTCGTTCGCGATTTCGAAGTAGTAATCCAGGTTTGACAAAAGCAGAAGAGTGCCTTGCGTGCATTGAGCTCGTTCATGAAGCTGTGAATGTCGCTAATGGTAAACTCGTTAAAGGGCATACTCCGCTGAATGTGAGTGAAGGAAAGGAGCAATTCTACAGAGTCGGACTTGTGAAGGGTTCCATGAGTTCTTCTTATTTCGGGACAGGTTTGTTCCATAGAAAGCTGTGGATTGAGTAGAGACGAGTCCGTTGTTTCTTTGTCAACTTTGAGAGTTGTTCGCAATCTCCCTTTTCCGCAAGAGCCAAAGCATAGCCAGCATCAGATCTAACAACATATCAGCGTGATCTCGCGACAATGGACTAGTCCGTTTTTACGACTTGGTACCAGTCTTGATAGTCCACCGAACTATTCTCTCATCCTTTGGACTAGTTGTTG
>NZ_JAEAGP010000384.1 GCF_015999305.1 Erythrobacter sp. YJ-T3-07
GCATCTCGTATCGAAAACTTTTACAACAATCGACTTGCTATCATCATTGGAGATGTCGAATCGATGGTTCATGTTGAAATGCTGAAAGGTCTGGTCAAGACCGACGAGGGCGCGCTAGTCAAGGAATACGGACTTATCCCAGGCACCGAAACAGACTATCCTGCTCAGGCTATCGTGGATGAGGTCGTTAGTGAAGATCAACGCTTTATTGAACAGGAGGCTCTACCTATCGAGGAAGAGCTACCTGTGGGCAGTCGTGCTTTCCTACTGATGGGCTTTCACAAGGACAATCACAAAAACGAACCCGCGCTTTCCCGCGAAAGGCCGGTGTATGGCCGGCCCGTGGAGGTTGTGGGCCACAAGGACAACCGCGCCGTGGTCAACACTTCTTTGTACTTCATTAATCAAAAGCTCGAGGAAGGTGAAGACCCTGTCGCAACACGAAACAAG
>NZ_JAEAGP010000385.1 GCF_015999305.1 Erythrobacter sp. YJ-T3-07
GTTGTGATAAACCTTCTATAAGTCCATGAGATCAATCAAGAGAATAACATCTGGTTCTAGAATCAATTCTAGATGGCAGGCACACCTCTCATCAGCGGGTGTCTTCTGTTATTTGCCCGTCGATAAACGAAGCTTAAGAAAGTAATTTCCAATCTTACTTGCAGATATTCCCGGCCCAGCCCAGCCGAGGCAATGGGGATGTATCGACCATCCCACCAGCTCGCAACATCCCCTCTGCAGTGTATATCTTGCCTATCAAGGACGTCGTGTCATTTGCCAAAAGACTACCAACCCATGTTCTTGCATAAACTTTACATGGACCTTTCCACTGCGTCGGAAGATTGCACTCTAATTTTTTTCCCCACATCCCCAAAAACTCTCCCCTGCGCCTCGCCACGAACCCCATAGCTAGTCTAAATCAGGCCTGCTGTACCAGGGTCAGTCGGACC
>NZ_JAEAGP010000386.1 GCF_015999305.1 Erythrobacter sp. YJ-T3-07
TGACGATACACACTCTCTTCACAAAGAGAATAGGGTAGAAAGTGGTTCCGGGATTTGCTTACAGCTTGGTCTCGACCGTGTTGGCGGAGGGTAATTGGCCATCAAAACAGCTGTGGGATATAGACGTATGCCGTCCGGCTTGAGATATCCCTGATCAAGTGGTAATTAGCAACTCTACCCGACAAGCAGAAACCAACGAAAACTCACCAGTTGTGCACATAAGACCCCAACGTGACCATACTTGCCGTCTCGTGGATAGGGGTCGATATACAAATACCCAACAAACACGCCGTCGTTCTCCTCATTGTTCCATACTGCGAAGACCTGAACATCTTCATGCCAGGTGTCTACAGTGTCATCTTTGGATGACAGAGCAACAAACTTGAGGCCCAATAGCAAAGAAAATACCTCAAGCAGTTTGCGCAAAATCAATGGAAAGGCGAAGTACT
>NZ_JAEAGP010000387.1 GCF_015999305.1 Erythrobacter sp. YJ-T3-07
GGCGCCGCGCACGAGGGCATCTACCGGTATGCCGTCGGCCAGAGCGCCGGCGAGAGCATTGACGCGTTCCTGCTCCCCGTGGTCGGGGAGACCTTTGACGGGTACCTGAACGATATCGCCTCGTTTGCGGTGCGGCCGGAGCACATTGCGCATGGGCTGCGGAATGTGAGCGGCGAGCGGGTCAGGGAGGGCAACGTCGGGGGCGGCACGGGTATGATTTGCCACCACTTCAAGGGCGGTACGGGCAGCGCAAGTCGAATCATCGAGGGTCTTGATACGGAGGGGAACAAGAAAGAGTACACGATTGGAGCCTTGGTGTAAGTACAGGATGAGTCGGGTCGTCTGTTTTTTCTTTTTCTTTCTTTCAAAAAGCTGACCAGAACATTCCTATTATAGACAGGCCAATTATGGTAGAAATTCACATCTGAGGATTGGAGGCGCTCCAGTCG
>NZ_JAEAGP010000388.1 GCF_015999305.1 Erythrobacter sp. YJ-T3-07
GTTGTTCAAGTCGACGATCAGGTTCTCTGTTCGCTGCTACTAAGTAGAAAGTGGCTGACCTTGGAGGATCCTTGCTTTGATCCTATGGGAAAGAAGCTTTCATTCCGACTTTCGACCCACACTGTCTTCAGCCATGAAAATAACGTGGCTCTGCTCCAGGTCTCGGGCACCGTTGCCTGTGCTAATCAAAGAACTGGCGGTGCTCGCATTGGTCAGGTATACTTTGAGCAAGAAGACTGCCGGGGCAATCCTGTCATGGAATTCATTCACCAGCATGGTAAACTGAAAGCTTACAGAAGGACTCTGGAGAACCCCGGATGGACTGAGATGTTCCCAATAATGGTGCAAGCTCCGTCTCCTAGTGCAAGTGCTTCATACTCTGTCGCTTCTCACGACACCAACCCCATTCATACTTGCAAGCCGTTTGCAAGATACGCAGGTCTACCGGG
>NZ_JAEAGP010000389.1 GCF_015999305.1 Erythrobacter sp. YJ-T3-07
GCTGGGTTCGTCGGTATGCTGGCATGCAATGTCACTTCCAACCAACGCTTCGCTGCGTACGCGCCCGTGTCCGGCGCCTTCTATCCCGGCAACAATGACGAGTCGACAAAGGGGTGCAAGAAGACGGTAGAGATCCCGTGCGACCCCCAACGCTGCAACATTGCCTTTCTCGAGTTCCATGGCGGGGCCGATTTCCTGGCGCCCATCGACGGCGGCCTGAGAAGACATGAGTGCCTTCCCGACATCCGATACTACATGAGCGAGTGGGTGGAGCGGGATGGCCTGAGCGAGGATCCCGTGGAGGAGTACAATCTGACGTCGGTGGCCACCGTCTACAAGTACGACGAAAAGGGCACGGTGACCTGGGTATATGACGGTGACACGATCGGGCACGATTGGCCTTGGACAGTCGTCAACCCTGATACGATCCGGGCGCATAGCAAGCCTG
>NZ_JAEAGP010000390.1 GCF_015999305.1 Erythrobacter sp. YJ-T3-07
GCTTACAAGCGACCTTAGGCATCAAAGACAAGCCTTAACCTTTATGCTGTCTCGTGAACAGGGCTGGGGGTTTGATCGTCAGTATCCGAACATTTGGGACAGACTTGATAGGGACAGAGGAAGAATGTATGCCCTTCGTCGACATGCGACCGCTGAAACATGTAATACTATCTTATAGCACTGATCTAACTTCGAGCAGATTCATCAACAGAATTACCAACGCTCACCAGTATGATGAGCCTCAACAATTCTATGGCGGCATCGTAGCGGATCCCATGGGCCTTGGAAAAACACTTACTATGATAGCACTGGTTGCAACAGATATGCACTCAGATCACATGAGAAACGCAATCCAGACGGTCAGATTGGGTGAACTACGAAATGTTGAGGCTACACTTATTGTTGTCCCTCCGCCATGTGCGTTAGCATTTTCTTGCCTATCGCCTAT
>NZ_JAEAGP010000391.1 GCF_015999305.1 Erythrobacter sp. YJ-T3-07
CACAGCTGTATATCTAAGGCCTGTTTTTTGGTCAGCATGATACATTCGGAGCTTCTGGCGCAAGGGGAGCTTTACTATCAGCAACAGTATTGTCCCGGGCATGGTTGATCAGGTCCTTTGGTCCTTGTACAGCCACAGGGCACTTGGTCGCGATCAGTGACGCCAGCTTAAAAGCTGCCTCGACAGACTGTGCTTTGTTTTCGTGCACCTGGCTTACCAAGCCAAACGCGAGAGCCTCCTCGGCGCCAAAAATCCTGGCGGATAGAGCAAGCTCCTTGACCCAAGACAGACTGCCAACAAGCTTGGGCAATCTACTTAGAGTGCCAATGTCCGCAGCCAGACCAATATCAACCTCCTTGACCGAAAGTTTCGTGTCTTTTGAGCATATTCTAATATCACAGCAGGAAGCCATGTCGATTGCAAGGCCAAAAGATATCCCATGCAGCAC
>NZ_JAEAGP010000392.1 GCF_015999305.1 Erythrobacter sp. YJ-T3-07
CTACGCCAGGAGCGCGGCCCGTCATCAGAAGGACGATATCGCAAGACGCACGCATCACGAGCTCTGCGCGCGGTCGACATACTTCGTCGTAAGCACGGAGCGCCGACGAGACGTCGAATCTGGATGTGACTCTTCCCAGCAGGGTGACCAGGATCAAGGCCTCCTCGAGCGCCAGGCCCGATAGCGTCTCGTGGGAGGACAGCATGCCGTGGGCTGCGTCGCACACGAGCACGGCGTTATTGGAGACGTAGCTGCGCGCGGGTACGGGTTGTGTTTGGCAGATGCCGGCGATTTGCACTGTGTAGATACTTTGGACAAGCTGTTCAGGAGAGAGTTAATATTCACGTTTCTTGTAACGACAGAAGATGTGAGCGGGGTCGTACCTTGACCATGCCTTGACATGGGTAAAGCGTATTGTAAGAGAAGATATGTTGTATCTCGTCGGGT
>NZ_JAEAGP010000393.1 GCF_015999305.1 Erythrobacter sp. YJ-T3-07
GTGGTCACACATGTGGTGCGACCCGACGCCGTGCAGCCCGGACGGCGGGCAGGACAGCGCCGCCTCCACCATCTTGACCGTCGTGTGCGTGCCATCCTGGTAGGCGGCCACGTCCAGCACCTCCTCCTCGGTCCACCCGTAGATGGTCGAGCGGCTGTACTCCGCCACGGCCAGCGAGTCTCTCAGCAGGGGATAGAGCCTGCGGGATTTGGCCTTGCAGGCGTCGATGCCCGGCTGGTGGTCGAAGTTGATGGCGTCCTGGAAATCGTCGAACTTGACGCTATAGTAGGGGATGCCCCGGTCGAGGGCGGACCGCATCCGGGGGCAGTGGCAAGACCGGCTCCATCGCGAGGTCACGGCGTCGTGGGTCCACATCTTGAAGCCGTCCAGGCAATCGGGCTCGGCACCATCGGCGCGCGCTGGTAGCCTCAGGATCTTGTCGTTGG
>NZ_JAEAGP010000394.1 GCF_015999305.1 Erythrobacter sp. YJ-T3-07
GGCGCAACTGCGCCTCATACTCCTTTAGTACTTCTAGCCCATCCAGCAAATTGTCCTGGAAACCCGGGTAGTACTGCTTGATAATGCCTGGAAGCTTGAGCGCCGGCTGCACAATATAGGTGTCTAAGGTGGTGCGTGAAGCATCGAGCAGATGCTTGTTCTTGCGTGCAAATTCAATCATCTTGCCAGATACTTCCCGACAGAATGCAGCGTTGGCGTTGATTGTCCTCGTAAGGTGTGCGATTCGCTCTGCTATATCCTGTTGTGATTCATTAGGCTGTTCAAGCACGTGCCGTCGGTCAATGAAATCTGCATCAGATTCCCAGGATTCCACGCTGGTAGAGGAGTCATGTCGAATGTGTCTGCTGTTTTGCTTGCTCCTGGGAGCCCTGCGATGGTTATGTGGCGACTCCACTAAAGATCTGTTGGGCGCTGGTTGCGGTGCT
>NZ_JAEAGP010000395.1 GCF_015999305.1 Erythrobacter sp. YJ-T3-07
TCGCCGTCATGATGGGGTTCATCCTGCCGGGGAACTTCCAGGGTGTTTCCGCTTGCCATTCACTTGCCCTTGTACTTCGCGCACCGTGTCGAAACACGGCACGACGAAAAATCCGACAACGCCACCCTCACAAGAACGACGTGTGGGTCACGCCTGAACGCCCTCCCTCTGCTGGGGAAGCTTGAGCGTTCTGTTAGACGGCGCGACGGTGTTTTGCCAACAGCATTTTCGGAGTAGGGACGCTGGTTATGCGTATTGCTCTGTACCAACCCGAAATTGCCGGAAATGTCGGTGCCATTCTGCGCCTCGGCGCGTGCCTGGGAACCCCGGTGGATGTCATCGAACCGACCGGCTTCACCTGGAGCGAGAAGGCGCTCGCCCGGTCCGGTATGGATTATGCCGGGGTCGTGGATGTCCGTCGCCACCTCGACTGGGCGGCGTTCGAG
>NZ_JAEAGP010000396.1 GCF_015999305.1 Erythrobacter sp. YJ-T3-07
TTGAACGTGGTTACTCACCCACTTTTGCAGCTAGGCACAAACATCGAATGGATTAGTGTGCAATCAATATTGCCTCCTGTGAATGAACGACGATGAAGCTTGCAAGCTGGCGATGAGGTGATGGGCTTTGCTTTCCACGGTTGTGTACTGTAAAGTACCGAAGATTAGGAAGCTTGGCCACCGTTCGACCCTGAAGACTCCAAGTGAAGCCACTGAACCGTGCACGGCCTCTTCAGTGCCTCCAAACCCCACTAACATCGCTTCGTGCCCGCATGTTGAGACTGGGAAACAGAAGTGAGCCCTCGAAGAACATGATTTATGTATAGCTTCTCGATGAAAGCCGACGCCCATGGAGTCAATCGCCAGTACATATACATTCATTCGTTCCATTAGTTGTTGTATCAATGCTTATTTTGTGCAGTACTGCCAGTCCTCTGCGATGGTGC
>NZ_JAEAGP010000397.1 GCF_015999305.1 Erythrobacter sp. YJ-T3-07
CATGCATATTTAGGTTACACAACGATCTCCAAGCATTGGTTCATACATTTTCCGTTCTGTAGCAAAATGGTCACTTGACCGTCGTCACGAACTCAACTCATCACCTTACTGGGACGACGAAGCGATGCACATGTATGCATGACGACGATTTGGCTTCGGTTGACACGTCTTCTCGACAATATCTCCAAAACTCAGAGCCCAACCAATCGGTCCGCTTTGCTTGACAGGACCAGAGTGGCGATGTACTCGTCTATCTATACCAATCCTTCATCGGCTCTACGTCTATGCTTGAGGTCATCTCGTATTCTGAACCTGATCTGGATAGGGATTTGTTGACACGGTCTACTGTTCACTGAATTAATCGATAATGCCAAATATGGAGTGAACAGGCCTATCGAGTCTACATACTTCTTGTGTCTAGCTTGCATCTTTGTGCAACGGCCGTG
>NZ_JAEAGP010000398.1 GCF_015999305.1 Erythrobacter sp. YJ-T3-07
CGGCATGGCCACAACGAATACGGTACTCACCCGAGAACGGATCATCGCCGACATTGCTGGCATCCTCGGTGTTGACGAGAGTGAAATCACCGATGACACAAACGTTCTCGACGTCGGTCTCGACTCGGTTCGGCTGATGTCACTGATCGAGCGCTGGCGCGCCGCAGGTGCTCACAAGGCAGATCTGGTGAGTATGGCCGCTGACCCGGTCGTCGGCTCCTGGATTCGTGAACTCACCGCGGACAGTGTTTCCGGTGCCAACGAGGGAGGGCTCCGGTGAGCGACGCCACTCGTAGCGGGCAACCGGTGAGCGGGACCGCCGACGTCGTTGTCGTCGGCGGCGGGCCGGGAGGTTCGACGGTCGCGACACTCTTGGCGCGCAGCGGCCACCGCGTGGTGCAGTTGGAGAAGGAGTCGTTTCCCCGGTATCAGATCGGCGAATCACT
>NZ_JAEAGP010000399.1 GCF_015999305.1 Erythrobacter sp. YJ-T3-07
CCCGCCTTTGCGCAGCAAGTACTCTCTAATATACCACAACAGCAATCTGGCCCACAACAAGCACAAGGGCAGTCGCAGCCACAACAGCAACCAGCCGTACTCGTCGTTGTCCATAACCCAGCCATCAATGACTCCCTCGACGAAGAGTTTGGCGAGCTGCATGGGGCTCTGCCGATGGGCAACGCGAACCAGCTTACACTGGGACCCGATAACTTCAGCCTGGTAGACTTTATGCGTTCGTGGGCTCGTTCTGGTCCTTCTCGGGACGGTCATCCTGTCCCATCACTCGATGCGCCACGTACACTGCTCAATGACCGAAGCATGCAGCGCGTAGACTACGACCGACTCCGTGGGGACGAGTGCGACTTCCAGGGTCTCAATTGGGCGCAGCTTTATTTGACTAGGAATAGAGCGAGAGATCGTCGCCGTGCTACTTACAAGAACT
>NZ_JAEAGP010000400.1 GCF_015999305.1 Erythrobacter sp. YJ-T3-07
CGATTCCAAGTTGACAGAGAAGAGGCGTCCGGAGCGTCGGCTGTGGGCACGGAGTCCATGGAGCCTAACTATCCGAACCCTTCTCGCGGCAGCTGTGGGCATCGCTTTCTTGGGTGCGATAATCAACTCCTCGCTCAATCGGCAATTGGATCCAAAGGGCTGCCGCATGTCATACATGAGCCCCCGCTATGTTCACTTGAGCGACTTCGACACGGAGCATACGAGGTTCGCTAGCAAGTATTCATTATATCTCTACCGTGAGGCCGGAGTCTGCGATAGCAACGTGGTAGTGAATACCTGTATTCAATCATGATTAGTTGAGAATAACATTTCCTAGGCCACTGGTATCCCAGTTCTTTTCATCCCAGGAAACGCAGGCAGCTACAAACAAGTACGACCAATCGCAGCTGAAGCAGCCAGATATTTCCATGATGTACTACAGCAC
>NZ_JAEAGP010000401.1 GCF_015999305.1 Erythrobacter sp. YJ-T3-07
CACCAGTTGCACGCCAAGCATAGTAGAAGCTTTCAATAACTTCTGGGCGAAGGACATAAGCAGAGCTAGTAATCCAGAAACCTGCTTTCTCGTAGAAATCTGCCTGCTCTGCGGGGATTGGTTTGTTGGTGCTGCTGTTAGTGGCACTATCGCGCCAGGCGAAAACTTCAGGACCAATACCTGTGGCTGTCTCGATATATGTATCATGGCAGCCATCAACAAGCAGTAGACCAAAATCGACCTGGGATGAAATTAGCATTTTATTTCGGCAAGTGGATGAAAGCGGGCCCTAGCACTGACATAGTCCTGACGGTCTAGAGTGAGTCCACCGAGGATGAAATTGCCTCCGTCGAAGCAAGCGAGATGTTGAGATGAATAAAACAGGCTTGAGGAGTTGTACCAGCCTGCAAGGTATGTAAGATCCGGGCGGCTCGACGGATGAGAT
>NZ_JAEAGP010000402.1 GCF_015999305.1 Erythrobacter sp. YJ-T3-07
TACAGAGTCATTCAACTTGTATCATTGGAGGCGGTTCTTCAAAGTCAACTAAAATAAGTAACTAGAAATAGACGTATTAGACGTCTAGGGTCTAGCTTCTAGCCACCAGCCTCGTCGTCACGGTCATGGATATCCTCTTTGACGCATACATAGAACGGATTTCACATGCCTGCAAGCTTAGGATGATGATTTATACTTCGATCCGGTTATGCCACTTATCGCAGAAGGATTTTTGTGCACATTAGTTCCGCTACTACTGCCTTGGCTTTTCCTGGGCCGAATTACGCGCTGATGATCTTCCCCAAATTCCTATATAGGAGAGCTGGAAAACAATCCGACTCTGACACGAGAATTGGAAGTTGATCCCAAGCTGATATTCAGTCTGAAGCATCCTGAATTAAGATTCGCTGAGACGAACCGAACTGCGAATGCAAGACTCCGGGG
>NZ_JAEAGP010000403.1 GCF_015999305.1 Erythrobacter sp. YJ-T3-07
CTTCAAGCACGGAAAACCGTTGACCTGCGATGCGTCCGACGCTGCAACGACAATGTGCGTGCAAACCACAGTACGGCGCCTTCACAACTTCACACTGCAGCGTAGGCTCGAGATGAATACGCGCAAGCTCAATTCTATGTAATCTGCTGATTAGGCGCGAACGGGATTTGCGCACTCTCGGCAACATAACCGGCATCATACTGAGCGCAAACAGGCTGGGCCGGCATGTCACCAGCGCATACATGCAAATTAGCAAGAGTCGACCTATGCTCTACTGACATTTGCCGCAGGTTATACCGAACCAAGAACGTGCAATCAACGTACTTGGTCTATCACAAGGATGGTGCAAGGTTGCGAAGCTCTGTCCACACAGCCGGCGACTTCCTCTGCAATTGCTTGATCCGCTCTCAAATCTGCGGGAACATCCGTCATGGGTCTTATCCT
>NZ_JAEAGP010000404.1 GCF_015999305.1 Erythrobacter sp. YJ-T3-07
CTCTAATACTGGGTAAACGGTCATGACCTCGTCACTCATATAGAGTCTATATCTTCGCAACGTTAACTTCTACTCCCTGACGGTTCTATCAATTAATTCCTTCTCGCTTTCACTCAAGGATGGAGGCCCTTGTGAAAGGCTCTTTCTTTCAACATGAACTACTTCCATGTCCACAAGATCTAATGACCTTGACTTTGTGACAACTGGGCCGTTTCCCAAATGCGATTCAAGGTCATCTTTCCAACTTTTTGTCAAATTCGTGGTGGACAAAGGGGACAATGAATACGCGTCAATTACCGGCTGCTTTTTCCCAACAGCGCTATATATCTGCGCTGAGATGATTTCAGACTCGCGGGTAGACTTGGACAATCTAGAGCCCCGGGATCTCTGAAATGTGCTGGAAACGGTGGACCTGATTGCCGCTAGAGTTTGCACCAATAGAGG
>NZ_JAEAGP010000405.1 GCF_015999305.1 Erythrobacter sp. YJ-T3-07
TCTCGCTACTGCTGGATCCGAAGCCATCTCCACTGTCCTCGTCACCAGCGTTATCGATGTAACCACCACCGTCTGCCCAGTTGCTCAGGCTAGCTCCATCCACTCCTCCATCATTGAGAGCATCATGCGCACCCAGATTTGGCGCCACGCTCTACCAGCCCAGATCGGGCTAGGTTTATACTTTTGGAAAGCCGGATGCTGGTCGCCTCGACGCTGCCCAGAATCCGCTGGAGAGTACGATGCCGAGGACGATGATAGCGAGTATCTCCTCGAATTCCGCCGTGATCTGCTAGATCCCGCTCAGTTTGACCTACCCCGAGCCTTTGTCAACTACGAGGCCCGGGAGGTTGCGCTAGCTTGGTCTCACTAGCACGGTGTCAAGGTCCAGACCCATGGTGGACTCGATCAGAAATCTCCTGCTTTCCTACGGTCTTTTGATCCTGC
>NZ_JAEAGP010000406.1 GCF_015999305.1 Erythrobacter sp. YJ-T3-07
GGACAGCAATGCGGTAGATAGTTTTTTTGAACTTGTGAGACCTCTTTCCATCTCCCTGTTATATATAATATATGATGCGTACACAACTCCTCAAACCGACCAAGGTAGAATAAATATTCATAACGTCATAAGGATCCAGCTGCGTCGATGCTTCAGGCCAGTTGTGCTTGCTGGGAGCAAAACCGATGAGCATCGCGCATCCTGCGGCATTTCGAGTATAGTAGCACCAGGCTGATTGTGTATCCAACAGAAAAACTGAGTCACTAAACCGGCCTGCCCAAATGTGATTACAATCACCCGCTGTTTGGTCTATATAGCCTTAAAATCCGTAGCGCCAATAGAATCGCATGAACGATTGTTGATGGTGCCAAAATGGGGTTGAATGGCTGTCATGTAAATCTGTCGCTATAAAATCTCTCCCAACACCTAGAAATGCTCCTTTG
>NZ_JAEAGP010000407.1 GCF_015999305.1 Erythrobacter sp. YJ-T3-07
CTGGCGCGAGCTGCCCGGCGGCTGGGTGCTCGTGTGGCTCATGACGTTCGCCACGGGGTTCCCGCCGGTGATCGGGTATAGCAGCAGCGTCACCATCGCGGGCTTCGTCTTTGGCTTCCCCGGCGGGTGGCCGATCGTGGCGTCGGCCACCGTCGTCGGCTCGACGGCCGCCTTCCTGACGAGCCGGACCATCTTCGCAAAGTACGTGCATGCGCTCGTGGGCACGGACAAGCGGTTCGTCGCGCTGGGCCAGGTCTTGCGCCGCGATGGCCTGTTGGTTCTGGCCGCCATCCGCTTTTGTCCCTTGCCGTACAGCCTGAGCAATGGCTTCTTGGCCACCATACCCAGCATCAGTCCCTTCAGTTTTGCCGCGGCCACGGCGTTGGCCACACCCAAACTGTTGGTCCATGTCTTCATTGGCAGCAGACTCGCACAACTCGCCG
>NZ_JAEAGP010000408.1 GCF_015999305.1 Erythrobacter sp. YJ-T3-07
CTTCGAACCACATTATGTATATCATGCGGCAGCTTACAAGCATGTTCCTATGATGGAACTTTGCCCTTCTGAAGCAATTTTAACGAATGTTTTTGGGACTAGAATTATAGCTGACCTTGCTGTAAAACATAAAGCTCAACGTTTTGTAATGGTCTCTACTGACAAGGCGGTCAATCCTACGAATGTCATGGGAGCTTCTAAGCGATTAGCCGAAACTTATGTTCAATCATTACATTATCATCAGATAGCAAATCTGGCTAACAATAACCATCATACTACTACAAAATTCATTACCACGCGTTTTGGAAATGTATTGGGGTCTAACGGCTCAGTTATTATAAGGTTTAAAGAACAGATTGAGAGTGGAGGACCAGTAACAGTAACGCACCCCAATATTACACGCTTCTTTATGACCATACCGGAGGCTTGTCAACTGGTGTTGG
>NZ_JAEAGP010000409.1 GCF_015999305.1 Erythrobacter sp. YJ-T3-07
GTAATGATGAGTTTTCGCGACACAAGGCTGCAGTGAGAATGCCAAGGTCACAGTGGTAGGCGAGCGTGGGCAAGCCCAGAGGATCACCACCAGGATTCAAAAAAGATGGTAATAGTGATTGAGCGCCATTGGCACTCATTCAGATGTTACTCTGAATAGAACAGATACTACACCTTCGAGAAACGTTAGTAAACGTCTTAAAGTGGAATCACTACGCAATGCTTACTTGATCTGCGAGACGGTCAGTATCGTTGACGAAGACCCAGGGTGAGAAGAGGTGATTCACCTAAGCCAACTGCAAGTATTTTCATTAGCATCGTCTTCTTCATTTTCTTCTCAAGGAAAGCAGAGCGTTCCACTTACAGGCAAAGACTGTCGATCGTCAATTAGTCAGACATCAACCTTAGGGGTGGGTGTGATGTAACTCACAGAGCTACCCTCC
>NZ_JAEAGP010000410.1 GCF_015999305.1 Erythrobacter sp. YJ-T3-07
ACCACGTTCCCGAAGTGGATATATTTATATGTATATGCCTATGTGTCGGCACGTGGTTCGCGACCGAAAAGTGTCGAAATGAACCGTTCAACGTGGGGGATGGGGTAGCAGACAATGGGACGAGCCGTGCTTGGATCTCCTTTACAGCTTTAGATCAAGACAGACCCGAACTGTCGGTGTGACTGACTGACGGAGTGAGGCTCTGAACGTGGATCACTGTGTTTGTGTAGCCTTGGCTGCTCCCCTGGACACGAATGTCTGCCTGTCGGTTGGCTCTGGTGCATGTAGCTTTTTCTCGAAGCAGTCTAACATCGGGTCCCACACGGCTTACTGGCGTGGGAGCAATCCGATATGACGGGCACGCAATGGCGGGTTGATTGTGAACTGTGCTGGAAATTTGGGGGTATGGACCCGGATCTGATGGTTTGTTTTTCTTTTCTTT
>NZ_JAEAGP010000411.1 GCF_015999305.1 Erythrobacter sp. YJ-T3-07
GTTTTCCCGGGACGAGATACAGATACGACTCAGAAGAGATGAGTTCTAAAATATCTGACGCTGCGATCTTGAATCACATGTTTATCACGTTGCGGTGAGTCTCGCCCCTTTTTCCCACTAGGGCTGCTCGTTTTGGATAAGACGATGGTCATGAATGTTGACTTGACCGAACTTGTCAGGTTTTTAAGATGGCGTCGAATCCTTATGACTGTCTACCTCTTTGAGGCTCCTGAGAATGTTAGTTCTGACGGCGGCGGCGGCGGCTACCAAAACTCGGTGGCTTCCGAGCTGGCACGCATCCCGCCAGCGCTCTTGTACAGAAGAAGCGAGGATGAAGACCCTATCGAGTATGGCAATTTCTATCCGCCATTGAGAAAGTTTCTGGCCAAGACGAAGTCTGTGTATCCCGCCAGAAACCGAGGACGGAGATATGGGACGAGAC
>NZ_JAEAGP010000412.1 GCF_015999305.1 Erythrobacter sp. YJ-T3-07
CTCTTTTCTTCTCCTTGGCTATGGTCTTGGCGTCCTTCTCAATGTCTTGATCAGTAGGCTTCTTCCTCAGCTCTGGGGAGTCTGGTGCTTTAGCTGGGATGTTGTCAATGTCCATGACATCGTCCTCGGCACCAGGTTCGGGCTTAACGGCGACCTTGTCATCTTCGTTCTTCCGGGGACCCTCGTTCCAAACTTCATTATCATCAGCCATGTGAATGTCGCGTTGTATGACTTGAGCTTGCTCGCTGACGAACAACTCGTCGTCGTCATCGTCTTCTTGTTCTTCTGCTTCGAGCTCTGCACTCGTTGCGACTTTTGCTTCTTCATCCTTGTGTTCGACCCTGATAATACCCATGGGAAGGACGCCGGATTTGGACCCATTGTTTCCCAGCCCAACTTCTGGTGTGACACTGTCCCGTAGAGTATCGACATTGACACGTAC
>NZ_JAEAGP010000413.1 GCF_015999305.1 Erythrobacter sp. YJ-T3-07
CAATTGCCGACCAGGCCGCCATTATTTCGGAGCAGAGTGCGCAAATACAAGCGTTGCAGGACCAGATTGTTGCGCAGGAGCAAGAGATTCAGCGTCTTCAAGTTGAAAGGGATAGGGCTCTAGATAATAACTAGAGTAACACAGTATAGGTGGTACGTGTAGGAATCGACAACTGCCCGACTAAACCCTTACTGTCATGGAAAGAAATGACGAAGTATTCGGGACATTAATCGGTAAGCTCGGTTAATATCAGTTTATACAGTTCCATTATAGCGTGACAGCCTCAGATATCAATGCTGAGCTGAAATAACCTCAAAATAATTACACTTGACCAATATGTAGTTGTGCGCTTGTTAACGTCCATCTCAGCATCTATTCATGTTTGCTTCAGTCTCAACTACTACAGATTATGACCCTTGGACTGAAAAAGGCTGGTGTTAAT
>NZ_JAEAGP010000414.1 GCF_015999305.1 Erythrobacter sp. YJ-T3-07
ACGTAAGTAGCTTTTCACAAATATTCAGAACTATCGGCACTCCTCACATTCCTCGGCCTCCATACACTCTGCACCTCCCCCCTCCTCTCCATCTCGCGCTGCTCAGCCAACCAGCGTGCCCTCCTCAACGCCCTTGTCATCTCCCCCGTCCCCGCCTCACCCTCCACAGCATACGCCCGGGCGATCCACTGCCGCGCATTCCACTCGGCCCGTCTCCGCGCGTGACCGGCCCTCCTCCTCTCGAGGTTCCGCGGCGTCAGTCCGTGTTCCCAGTCCTCACCCGTCCACCGGGCATGGGTGGCCGAGCTGTCCCGCCTTCCCTCGAGCCAGGGCCATTGCCTGCCGCCGATGCTGACGGACCTGGGGGCGTAGAACTTCATACAACACCGGGCGAGGAAGAGAGATGTGGCGAGGGCGGCCAAGATGGAGAGGCAGACAGTCA
>NZ_JAEAGP010000415.1 GCF_015999305.1 Erythrobacter sp. YJ-T3-07
TTCTTCCCGGGCGCTCCGCACGCCTTCATCGAGATCCTCGTCGAGTCGGGCGATTGCTGCGCGGAAGGCGCCGCGGCCATGAGGCAGTTCCTCTCGGAATTGAAATGAACGAGAAAGCGATTTGTGGCATGGGCCATATGATTGAGGTTTGGGCTTCATGCGTGAGGAAACCATGACTCACAGCTATTGCCGGTTAGACTAGGCACTATTGCTTCGAGGTTACGACAGCTGAAAACGAAGCGTTTTAGTGACACAGTTGCCATGACCAACAGTAGGCACGGCACTATCGCGGAGCACTAAGGGCTGCCTACCGTACGAGAAAAGTGCTACGACTGCGGAGCTCGTCGCTTTACCTGAGCTTTTAGAAAACTGGTCCCATATTGATCATTGGTGAAACATAGTTGTGAATAGATATTTCTCGGCTTGTACAGCAATCCAATT
>NZ_JAEAGP010000416.1 GCF_015999305.1 Erythrobacter sp. YJ-T3-07
GCTGCGGGGAGTGGAAATATGGGCGCGAGCGTGGCAGTGTACCGCTTTCTCCTCGTGTTGGATATGACTTTTCCAGATTCGGAGCTTCTCACGCTTTGCTGTTCAAGAAGAGAGTCCTCACCATTATCGAAGGGCTCTTGGTCAATGGAGATTCGAGAGACATGGTTCCGTTCGTACTTGAGGAAATGGATGCCGGGCGTGTAAATGGCCTCCTGCCATATCTTGTAGCGTAAGTCGTAAGGCAGGTCTTTGAAGTAGGAAAATCTTTCGAGGCCTGGAGGCAACTCGAAATGAAGAGGTTGACCTCCTCCACCGTGTGGCATTTCGGCAACCATGCACAGTCGATGGTTGTTGGCACGTACAGTCGGAGCCAAAGCCCAGCACTCTGCGTCAAACACCTGCGGCAGGGCTGGTCTTTGCCCCCTAACCCTACAGGCAACG
>NZ_JAEAGP010000417.1 GCF_015999305.1 Erythrobacter sp. YJ-T3-07
GCTGGCATAGCGCGACTTCCGGTCTCGCGATCTGATTGGTCGATGGAGCTGCCACCCCCAATCTTTCCAATGCACATCCAACCAGACGCTTTTCGCTTGGGCTGGGCTCGGGCGACCAGACATGGACCTTAGATCTTTGCATTTCGCACTTTGCTCTTTCCCTCCTCCTCCCACGCATTCTCCGCCCTTGGTGAACCCCTGGCACGGATGTCAATTGGTTAGCCCTGGACCAGGCTGCTGATTTCAGTATGATGTGGAAATGGTACGTTGGACTCGGCTCTCATCAAACTGTGACTTGGACTCAAAAAGACAACAACTGCTTGCTGGCAATGGCCCAGAGATAAGAAACAGCCCCTTCTTTTGCCAACAGAACAGGCCAGACCAGCCCATTCATACTTTGCCAGAAGATCAATGGTCGGGTTGGATGCGTCTTGGTTGCAG
>NZ_JAEAGP010000418.1 GCF_015999305.1 Erythrobacter sp. YJ-T3-07
GGCGACGGAGATCCTTTGATACAGATGCTTCCGCCAGAGCTTTGGCGCCATCTTCTGTCTGGGGAGGGTCGCGTGAAAGTCCGCCTTTGAGCGTTCTTAGTGCCAATATCGATGGTGTGCCAGCTACGCCAGGATTCCACCAGACTACTTCCAGGATGGGACCGGCTGCCGCGCGAAACAGCATTTATTCCACCACAGGCATCGTACCCGCCCTTCCCAGCGAGAGGAATAGCTTTTATGCAAAGCAGAGCATCGCAGGTGATGGAGCTAGTGTACGAAGTGGTTTCCTCGGCCACGGCAGAGCTGACAGTATCAACGGCAGCGTGGCTGGTGTGGCCAGCCCTTTGGCTAGTCCTCTAGAGGTAGCCGAGAAAGAACAGCAAATCGAGAGGGACGAGAGATTGCATGAAAAACCGTCAGAGTAAGGCTACACAAAATGAG
>NZ_JAEAGP010000419.1 GCF_015999305.1 Erythrobacter sp. YJ-T3-07
TGCGTTGATTGGTATTGCACTTTTTCTCACCCACCTGGCCAAAGAAAAAAAATCTGCCAAACAACTGCGCAATACCTACCCCAATTATTTCATGAGCAAGAACAAGATTGAACTCCATGCAGGATTCGATCTGAAAAAGATATTCGATCACATCAGAAAAAAATACAAATCTCACCCCATTAATACAGAAGACGGGTTGAAAATTGAATTCGAGAACGACTGGGTACACCTCCGTTCCAGTAATACCGAGCCCATCATCCGTATTTATGCGGAAAGCAATTTTGAGACAACAGCAGCCAATGTTGCGGCCAAACTGATGAAGGATATAAAAGAAGTGATGTAGTACGTTTCTGATGTCTGATTTGATCATTTCTGATTTACCGTTTGGAGATTTCTTACTTTTGGGCTATGGAAAGAATTTATTTCGATAACGCAGCTAC
>NZ_JAEAGP010000420.1 GCF_015999305.1 Erythrobacter sp. YJ-T3-07
GTCAAAAGCCTCAAGGAAGGGGACAGTTCCTGGGATATGGATGAGAAGACCATGCGGCTCATCTGCAAGCGTGGCAAAGTATTAGAAGAACTGGCCGTTACCACAGGCATACGGGCGATCCATGCCTTCTTGCAACACTTGACCGGCCTGACGAATTTGAGAGCGTTGCACATTCTGGCCTTCAAGGTTGATGATACATGTCTTTCAGTTATGCGCGAGACCAGGCGCTTCATCGTCGATACTGTATCGCATCAACCCGAAATGCAACTCGAGTGGATCGCCATGGGCGATGAGAATCGTGCAGACAGGATTGTTCGCAGGGCTGATAACCCAAGAAGAACGAAGAAAAAGATGAGAAACAAGGACAAGAACAAGGATATCGTCAAAGGCCTCATGAGCATTGCGGACCCTGCCCTCCCAGCTTTACCTATCGATACCTG
>NZ_JAEAGP010000421.1 GCF_015999305.1 Erythrobacter sp. YJ-T3-07
GTCACTGGTACACCTGTGCAGAACAAGCTCGATGACTTGGCTGCGCTACTAGCCTTTATCCGACTGAAGCCATTTGATAACAAGGCTACTTTCACTCAACACATTGTTGCCCCTTTTAAGGCTTGCGACGCTGAAATCGTGCCGAAACTTCGAGTCTTAGTTGATTCAGTTACGCTTCGACGTCTCAAAGACAAGATTGATTTGCCCCCTCGGACAGACCAGCTTGTCAAGCTTAAGTTCTCTGCCGCTGAGGCGCAGCTATATAAGCTCTTCGAGCGACAAGCGCAGGACAAGGTGGAAGTTATCAGCCGGGGCCAGGACAAGCTAATCGGCGGAAGAACCTACATTCATATTCTGCAATCAATTCTGAGATTGCGACTTATTTCTGCCCATGGAAAAGAACTGCTCAATGAAGACGACCTTCAAGCCGTGCAGGGCAT
>NZ_JAEAGP010000422.1 GCF_015999305.1 Erythrobacter sp. YJ-T3-07
TAATTATCCAGGTGTTGTGATGATTACTGCATTGGCAGCCGTGTGAGTGCCGTCTTTGCATAAGCTGTTGTACTATGAATGGTATGATACGTGCCACCTGGTAGAGTTTGCTCCCTGTGCCTGGCTGCACCAGAGATGCACCGCGATGAGGAACAAGCGGATGCGGACCTGTCGTGGACAGAAGGTATTGGATCTGCATGCTCAAATAGCGGAGCCCCATGGCAAATCCATATGCAGGTCTCATGCGCCATCAACTAATCTGCTACTGCTGACTGTAACAATTCCAAATTCTAAATCCCAAATACCACCCCGCCACAGAGCACTTGTCTTAATTTAGCCTCGTCCCCAGTCTTTGCACCCCATAGTACTGTAGCTATTTATCGGGACATGGAAGAGAAGCAGGCTGGCAGGGTTACGTCTTGATTCGTTGGGGATTCAG
>NZ_JAEAGP010000423.1 GCF_015999305.1 Erythrobacter sp. YJ-T3-07
ACCAGCTCCAGCGCAAGCTCAAACCTCGATACCGGCTGACTCGTCCAACTCCGAGCAAGTCGCCGTCCTTGAACAACAACTTACTGAGCTTAGAGCTGAGCTCGAGTCAATCACTTCACAAAAAGCAACTGTTGACCAGGAATTGGAGCAGCTTCGCACTCAACTTCAAACAGTCACGAATGAGCGCGACCAAGCAGTCGCCAATGCTCAATCCACCACAGCCAATGGCGATGTGACCATGCAGAATGGTGACGGTGGTGAAGCAACGTCACAATCGGAACCTACTCCTTTGACTGATGAGGAGCGCCAGGCTCTACAGCAAAAGATCAACGAAGCAGAGGCAAAGGCCGCCCAGTGCGAGGCTCGCATGAAGGAGATTGAGGACAGCCAACAAGCTACGCTCAAGACCAGGAGCGACAGCATGAAGCAAGCCTTGAAC
>NZ_JAEAGP010000424.1 GCF_015999305.1 Erythrobacter sp. YJ-T3-07
CTTTAGTAGTGGTGTTTTCGTCATGTTGATGATCCTTCCGGGCAGATGCAGGATCAACTCCGTCTTGACGCTTGTCCAGTTCGGAGAGCATGTTCTGCTCCGTCATTCCCCGCCACGACATATCGGTCTGTTTGCTCGTTTCTGCAACCATCTCATTCTTCTGACGTGTGCGAAGCTCTCGGAGCATATTGGCCTCAGTCATCCCTCTCCATGATAAATCGACTTGTGGCGTCGCCTGCTGTGTAGAAGCTTCGGCTTGTTGCTGGCGATCCTGGAGCTTCTGGAACATATTCCCCTCACACAGACCTCGCCAGGAAAGGTCCACCAGAGGCGGGTCATATTCGTTTCGCGGACGATTCATATCGATAACTGAGGACTGCTGTCACTATGTTTTGGGTAGAAGGATGATGTGAATTATTATCCTGGATATTGGTTTCAG
>NZ_JAEAGP010000425.1 GCF_015999305.1 Erythrobacter sp. YJ-T3-07
GCCACCCGCAGATGATATGATCAGCGGAGTGCTACTGTACCCAACCGAGACGGCGGGAGGCCGGGTCCCCGTAGGAAGCACGCGTCGTAGCAAGAAAAAAGAAGGAGAGGGAAAAAGTCCCGTGGTCAGACTTCAAGCCCAAACTGCCGGTAGTTGTAACAGCAAGGCGCCCGTTTGTGGCTTGCTGCCTCGAAGTTATATGTTGAAACACGGCCAACGGTATTCAATGGGAGCCCGTAGTTCTGGCCGCGTGCCAGACATACTGTGTACTGGAGGTAGGTATTCCGTGGCGGGGGTTCCCACGATATACAAGTCACCCCCGCGCGCCCACCCAAAGATGGAGCCACTGGGCGGCGTACCAACGAATCACAAGGGCCGGATCCGGCTATAAACCAACTAATCCCCGTTCGGGCACGAAGAAAACTTGACACCCCCCTGT
>NZ_JAEAGP010000426.1 GCF_015999305.1 Erythrobacter sp. YJ-T3-07
TCTTGCGGGGCCCTAAAACCGTACACAGGACGGTTTATGGGGAAGGGACTTGTACAGTTTGGGAGAATGGGCAGAAGCATGGGAAGAGATAGTGCTACAGGAGGACAAGTAAGTAGCTGATGTGCCGCATGAACAAGATGACTTCACTCTGGCTGGCTGACGGGGGAACCCTCTTACTCCGCAATAGTTCCAGGTAGGTTGAGGCGCCGGATAATGGGCGAAGAAGAGGAGGAAGAGGAGAAATAATAGGGGCATGAAACGTAACATTTTCTCTCATGTCGATGGCAATATGAGCCAAGCTATTGATGCTCACCCATTGTTGCTGGGAGATCGATCACCGTCTGTGCTGAGTGCCAGCAGTGCATGTGTCGTCCATTACCAAGTTGGGTAAGGTTGGCCAGCATCGTCAAGATACTGTACAAGCGCAAGCGAAGGGAAG
>NZ_JAEAGP010000427.1 GCF_015999305.1 Erythrobacter sp. YJ-T3-07
GTCTTACTAGACTAATGACCAACAATAGCCAGCTTCTCATACACCATCTTCCTTACAGTTTGGACTGTATCTGTCTCCCAGCCAGCCGCTTCTACAGTGATTCGGCCAGCATTTGCAGCCTTGCGCACAATAACCGAGTTTTGTACCAGTAAGGTACCCTCTCCCATAAACTCGGTTGAGTACCCGCTGTCACGAAGGTCTTTTCTCAAGTTGGCGAGTCTCAAGTCACCCACATGAAAAGGCGTGACTGACTGTATAGCCGCAAGTCCTCCCGTCATGGTCGTAGGCACATCAAGGACAGGGTCTTTGTTCTCGCCGGTTACGCTTAGCCGTCCAACAAGAGTAGCAATTTTGACACCACCTACGTCTTGCCACTTGAGAGTCTTGACGAGAGCGGGTGCCAGATTGACAGTATAAGCATTGGTGTCAGCAGATGCG
>NZ_JAEAGP010000428.1 GCF_015999305.1 Erythrobacter sp. YJ-T3-07
GGCGAGTTGACCATGGTCGCGAAGCCTCTTTTGCAAGGCTTCTATGCAACTGATTCCAAAATCTACACCTATTTCGAAGGTTGCTCAGACGGTGGACGACAGGGCTTGAGCCAGGTCCAGCGTTATGGCGATCTTTATGATGGTGCCATCTTGGGTGCACCAGCGATCCGATACGGCCAACTGCAACCAAGCCATCTGTTCTCGAATGTTGTCGAGAAGACACTGAACTACTATCCCTCCACATGCGAGTTTAACAAGATCGTCAACGCCACTATTGCTGCCTGTGATCCCCTCGACGGAAGGACTGACGGAGTTATTTCGCGGTCCGATCTTTGCATGCTCAACTTCAACATGACCTCGATCGTTGGCGAGAGCTATTCATGCGATGCTGCATCGGACGGCTCTTCGCCAGCTGAGAGTGGATCGGTCAGTGCCGAG
>NZ_JAEAGP010000429.1 GCF_015999305.1 Erythrobacter sp. YJ-T3-07
CTATGAAGGCCCCTAAAGGTTCTCTTTCGCCGTCCGTTGTTCCCGCAACCGCCTTTGAAGAATTTCATGTCGAGTCACAACCAAATCCGAAGGTACCGTCATGCGCAGTTGTGGTCCCAGATCCGGGAGGTTGGTAGCCATGGCCTCCGGGATCCCGGCTACTGGCACATGCTAAACCCTACACGGCAGTGCTGAAAATGTTATAATATGTTTGCTATATCCTTTCCTACTGAGCACGCAGCTTCATAACGTTTTCCTCATATACTCGATAAGGTACTGCTTGCCATCGCTAAAACCACGAGCACAACGCCATGTATAGTCTTATGGACGTCGATAGAGAGCCGGGTTATAGACATCACAGCAAGCCCAGACCACTATCGTAAAAGGCCTTTCGAACCGCAAACCGATTGAACGTAGAGCGGCAGCCGTAAGAGAAAG
>NZ_JAEAGP010000430.1 GCF_015999305.1 Erythrobacter sp. YJ-T3-07
AAGCTCTGGGATACCAAGGACCTTTGATATATATGGCCGACGTCGGGCCGGGAACGGCGTTGCTATGCAGAACAATGGCGACCTGATTGGGGCATGGACGTGGTTTCAAAGGCTGTCTTGAGCGTGACATCAGCATTCATGATATCCAAGGCGACTTTCACATCTATGATACCGCAGGTAATTTAAGGCTAAGTAAATAAAACGGTCTGACGCCGAGGTATGAGGTGTTTCTGTTAGAACACTTGACTAATACGGAGGCTTATCTTAGAATGTAGGATGTTTTGAAACGGCTCCTGGAGCGAGAAAGCAATCACCTGTGATTTGATACATGTTATTTGCACTATGTCGCCGATCGTCCCTTCCTCATCCGGCCCATATAACATCTGTTGACCAGAGCCGTTTTAGTACGATAGGTCCCAAATTTTGGGGAAAGGCAGG
>NZ_JAEAGP010000431.1 GCF_015999305.1 Erythrobacter sp. YJ-T3-07
ACAAGAGTACCTCCAACAACAACCAGCAAGACATCATTCTGATCAGAAACCAGTGAGCATTGTGAATATGACATCACTCATATCTTCTGGCTTTTGATCCTCTTTATACAGTATGCAGCAGACGACCTCACGGTCTTGATGTTTGTCATTGTCCGCAATAGTTCAAAAAGCCGGTGCCCGCTGGCGTCAGTTGCACATGCCAACATTTAGTTGCCCTATGACCGGGGATCGGCTCCCCTGTAATCCAGCGCGTGGAACAGACCTTCTGACACCCTGCCTCCGGCTGTTGCTGCTGCTGCTGCTGCTGGCTTCATGGGACAAGACGGCCAGGTGGTGTCAGCCACAAGGAAATGACGCCTCATTGTTATCGAAGCACTAAGAGGCCTTAGCGAACCAATAATGCTGCCCCTCTGGATCAAGGCTGTGCTGATTGTCACC
>NZ_JAEAGP010000432.1 GCF_015999305.1 Erythrobacter sp. YJ-T3-07
GGCTTCGCGAGCAACTCTGTAGGCCTCTTTGGAAGCATTGAACTCTTGGTCCGTACTTTCCAATCTTGACTGCACAACCTCTAGCCTTTCCATGGCACGCATGTTGGGGTTTAGCTTTTCAAGCTCAGATGTCAAGGACGAGATTTTGCTTTGCAATTTCTCCTCCACAGAATCATCCTCAGGCTATTTTTGTCAGTATTAGATGAAGCAAAAGGTCTGGAAACAGCTAAACTTACATCTTTCAAGTCTTCTGCGAGTTTGTCGAAGTCGATGTCAATTCCATAGTCGTTCAATGCCTCCTCCACGGCATCTTCTCCGCCTTCATCGACGTCCATTGCATCTGGATCTTGCTGGAGGAGGTTGTCCTCGTTGGGTAAGTTGTCCAGAGAACCTTGGGTCAGAGGGACAGTAATCTGCTCAAGCCTGCATCGTCTCAG
>NZ_JAEAGP010000433.1 GCF_015999305.1 Erythrobacter sp. YJ-T3-07
ATAGAGGAATCGAACCTCAAACTCCTAATATTACATAAAAGTGTAAACCTTTTACATTATAATCTTTATATTATGTATTCTACATAATATATTTATTTTTTACACTAGTATCAAATATTTTTATCTATTTCTTTTTGATAACTCATTTTCTAACTCATTAAGACGATCTTGTCAAAATTGTAAATCTTTTCTATTTACTTCATCACCATCATCAAGGTCAGGGATAGCTTGTTCTATTATAGTATCTATGTAATCTTGTAAAAGTTCATTATTCATATCTTTAGGATTTCCATAAGGAAAAGCGTCGTCCCCGCCTAGTTCATCTTCTGTTTTATAACGATTAGTTGAAGAACTTTCTGTTTTAGCCTCAGATGGTTCTTCTCTATTCGCCTCAGATGGTTCTTCTGTATTAGTCTCAGATGGTTCTTCTGTATTAT
>NZ_JAEAGP010000434.1 GCF_015999305.1 Erythrobacter sp. YJ-T3-07
ACGATCCTCAGGTGATGGGTCTTCCACGTTAACTGGGTCGCGGTTCAAATCGGCTTCCACGAAGGGATGAAAGTTTGCAAGCCAGAATGTAGCATCGCCGATCTTCAGGCATGGGCCCAAAGTAGCAGAGGTGTCACCATCCGGCAACATCATCCCGATACTGTCACCCATCTGGGGACTGATATAGCAGAACGGGTTTCTCGGAATGCAGATATCGTCCGGAATACTCTTACTTAGACCCCTAGCCCAAGTGAGGCGCTCTACTTCGCCAACAGAAAATGCGAAGCTAACGTTATTTTGGTGCGTCTCTGGGAGCAGGTCACGTACATGCCCGGCAATCATGATCTTACGAGCCTTTGAGATGGGGTTTGCTGTCATAACGCAGATGCGCCGTGCATCGCGTTTCTTGCCACGCACGACACTGATCACATGGCCGG
>NZ_JAEAGP010000435.1 GCF_015999305.1 Erythrobacter sp. YJ-T3-07
TTCACATGCTACCCGCTGCATTGCGTGAAGCGGATCTAATAGTCCCATATCTTTGCCTGGGTCTATTGGCTACTCCTGCTGGCCAGCTCTGGCAGCTGCGAAAAGAGAATCGATAAGACTGCTTTTAGCCTTCTCATGCTCAAGAACAGCGTCGATCTCATCATCGATGTTGTCAAGAAACTTCTTCTTATCCCACTTCGGCTGCCATCCAATATTCTGAGCTCGCGTGGTCGTGAGATTGTCCCTGTAGCTTATTAGACACTTCCTGCAAGATGAAGTTGGAGCAACAACATACCCAGCTTTCCACAAAGCCTCTAGAAATTGCTCAGGCACACCCAAAGATTCAGCAGCCAATTTGTCACTCGGCCATGGCTTTACTTTGTCAACTTCAACAAGACCTCGCTGTCTTAGTGCTTCAGCCAACCGTTCAAGGAGTT
>NZ_JAEAGP010000436.1 GCF_015999305.1 Erythrobacter sp. YJ-T3-07
GTGAAAATCATTTTCCTGATTATGTGCGCCGTCCGGGAAAGCTGGCTCCCATTCGGAGCTCGACTGTAGGTACGACATTTCCGTCAGGGATAGGCAATAGATCAGCCTATAGCCATTCGGCGGTCTCTTAGCGTCGTATTAAGTTTGGTCGCAGCTCGCATAGGCAATACAGGCCCTATAACGAGATCCTTGCCCAGAAGTACAGGGCAGTGCCTCGGAAGGCTACCGAGGGGACGGGTTTGAATGTATACAACCAGAGTGCTGCAAAGACACTGTCAGTAAATTCCTAACTGAGTTGAGAGAAGTATGTGCTGCAGAGGGACAACTAATCCGGCAGCGCATGAGATACGATCTGACTGACCTTGGCATTAATATAATATGCAACAGTCTGAACTGTCCTGCTGGTCCGGCACGCCCAAGAGCCTTTATCTGGTCTG
>NZ_JAEAGP010000437.1 GCF_015999305.1 Erythrobacter sp. YJ-T3-07
TTGCTGGTGAGGTGGAGGACGCCTACGAGAGAATTTTGGGATCCTCCTGAGTTGTGTAATGGCAATAGGAATGGAGCCAGGGGAAGGCGAAGTATGTGTTAAGCTTTGCAGGTCCTATAGAAGACCAAACAAAGAGGAAGTATGAGTCATTCGGCATACATAGCGCGGCGTTTAAGGCGGGATGGGCGGTTTTGCAGCCCACATGCGTCCTGGCATTTCCTGAAACATGACCCAGAACAAATATTAGCAAAGAATTCATGAGTAACATCAAATTGTCAACATCAGCGAATCGTATAAACGCCTTTGCCGTAAATCAGATGACCTTGCGCTAGGTCAGACCATGTTCACGCTTATGATCTTCCGTGCCTAGAGATATCTTGTTCCGTAAAACGCGCTGCTGCATTGTAGCCTGCTCGGCATGCTCCGCTAGGAGGGA
>NZ_JAEAGP010000438.1 GCF_015999305.1 Erythrobacter sp. YJ-T3-07
CATTGCCAGCAATGACCTGCATGCTCCGCGAAGCAAATAGTTGGCAGTTGAGATTGCCGGGTGACTGCATGGTGACGATGGACTCACAGCTCGACTCGAAACACTGAACACGGCTCCAAAGGAACACGAGGCCCCTGGCGATCGGGGACGCGAGTTTCCAAACACTGCCGCAAGAACGCGAAGGCGGCTGACGACATTCGTGTCCCCAGGGTCCTGGACAGGACATATTGCAGAGAGATAAGCGTGTAGCATATAAGGACACACTAGGAATACATAGTACCGACCAAGCCTAGCTCTCACCTCACTCTATCACTTCTTACTTGGGCCTGCATATTGAAGGGGATTGACAAACCAGTGTACAACCATATGATACCAAGAATCAGCAAGAGGCTGACGGGTTAGACGCATATTGGGTCACGAACTCATTGCCTTTTCT
>NZ_JAEAGP010000439.1 GCF_015999305.1 Erythrobacter sp. YJ-T3-07
GCCACTGCAACGGTCATTGCTGCGCCGGCGGCTGGTGCAACGACGAGACTGGCGAAGTCGGTGACTGTGTTGGCGATGTTCCTTACTGCAACGGAGCACCTTGTCCCTGGGCATAGACTGGTTGGCAGACTGATGAGTTTAACGAAACGAGAAGGTGGTAGAGAGGCTAGTCAGCAAACAATACAGACCTTGCGCACTTCTGATGCTTTAATCCTAGAGTAATTAGGGTCAGCCATGGCAGATAGTCCGGAATCACAAACTCCTTATAAATATCGTCTTGCACCATTGGGACCAGAGGTGTAAACACTCTTGGATTCCAGATCTGACTGTTCCTAAATTCTTGTATCTGTCTGATCGATTGTTGATAGTAAGTCGAGAGAACCTAGAAGGCTTGGCGAGATCTGATGCACGTACGTGTTGCGCAATAGCACGCAAT
>NZ_JAEAGP010000440.1 GCF_015999305.1 Erythrobacter sp. YJ-T3-07
GGCAGTCCCAGCAGCCAGAGGCAACCACGCGAAATTTGATAAGCGCATCTCCAATCGACCGTCGTTGTGGGTATAGGAACACGGCCGTCTGTGATGTTCTGGCGAGCCAAGGAACCCCCTTCAAGCTGATCGGGCAGTCAAGGCCATTTTAAGTATCTGGTATGATTCCCTTCACTCCATAATTCCGAGAAAGAAGCGTTGAAGAGTCTCGTGTTGTGTGAAAAGCCTTGCCCGCGAAATTGTGCCAAGCCAACCACTACACTGAAATAGGGCAAGTGTACCAACTCCGTCATGCAAATAACAATTAGACTGTGTATATGGTCTTGTAATACGAGACATGCAAACGAAAACACGAAGATTTATTACGCTTAGGCGACTTTAAGCTAGAATAACCTAGTGCAAGGTACTTAACCTAAGGTTAGGAGGCGATTCAAG
>NZ_JAEAGP010000441.1 GCF_015999305.1 Erythrobacter sp. YJ-T3-07
GGATACTGCCCGCGAGAAGCGCCGCGCCGTCGGTGTCTACCAGAACTCGGGTCTCTCACAATACACCGTCGAGCAGCCCGGTATCAGCTACAACACCGGCCCCAACTTCCCGGTCAACTGGGACCCCAGGTACGCCATTGCCGCCGGCTTCGGTGCCAATCCCGACCATCGCGAGAACTACCGCGTGAGCAACTCGACGCCGCGTACACCCGCGACCAACATCACAGGCTTTCCATCCAATGACTACTTCGTCAACCCCAAGGACAATCCTGATGGTTTTATCGTCAACGGTACTCTACCCACTAACGAGGCTCAGGGTGTGCACTCGCTGACTGACGTGGCGCTGTTCGCGATGGGTCCTTGCCAGGAGACCTTTGGTGGTGTCTACGGTAATATTGACGTCTTCTACAAAATGGCCAACTGCCTAGGCTTGGC
>NZ_JAEAGP010000442.1 GCF_015999305.1 Erythrobacter sp. YJ-T3-07
GTAATGAGAAATCGCCAATGGCGAAAAAGCTCAGCAAGCTTACACCTCGTCTTCAAGGAAACGATAGGCAAACTTGAAGTCTGCCTTCCTCCTGTTCATCCTGTGGGAGAGTATCAGCATAAGTTAGGAGAATGTCAGAAACCGAAACTAACCAGGTGGATTCGTAGTCGAAGAACCGGTAGGTGCCTTGCTCGAACTCTTCCGTAATTGACTTTGGCTCTTCATGTCTCTGGAACCAGGTCTGGTACTGCTTGTGGAATCTCCAGCTTTGATCTTTCAGTGCCTTGGCGGCTAAATATTGCTGATAGGTACCCTGCTTGTAGTAAAACACATAAAACAGTGTATCAGGGTCAATCCTGCCATATAATCTAGGGTCATCGAAGATGGACAAAGGCTCTTGGGGATATTGCGCCTGTGAAGGATATCGCTGATCAG
>NZ_JAEAGP010000443.1 GCF_015999305.1 Erythrobacter sp. YJ-T3-07
CAATACACCTCATTCAACAACGGCAACGGCACGAGCGCCGGCCGAAAGCAACAAGCGGCCAGGAGATATTTCGCAATGGTGGATGACACCCATGATTGGCCGCCGGATCTGAAGGCTTACAACCAGAAATTCTCTCAGACTCTCAAGACGATCAAGAGGAGACATGACGGTGTGGTGACCACTATGGCACAGGGTATTCTGGAATACAAACGGAAGCGCCAACGTATGCAAATCGACAACAACATACAATCCTTCCTCGATCGCTTCTACATGTCTCGGATAGGAATTCGTATGCTTATTGGGCAGCACATTGCACTTACAGACCAAAGTCATCACCGGGACCCAGCCTATGTCGGTATTATTTGTACCAAGACGAATGTCCGGGACCTGGCTGAAGAAGCAATTGAAAACGCTCGTTTCGTTTGCGAGGATCAT
>NZ_JAEAGP010000444.1 GCF_015999305.1 Erythrobacter sp. YJ-T3-07
GGGGCTATCATAGCTCGTCACCCAATGCCGGGGCCCCTCTCCGCTCTTGTTCTGCACAACTGCCATGGTGCCGGTACTCGTTTTGACCCGGGCGCTGCCTTTGTCAACCGCGAACAACACGTTCTGATTGGAGTAGCGGCGATATGCGAGTGGACAGACGAAGACACGAAAACCCGGTCAGAAAGTTGGCATACCACGCTGTACGATGAATTCATAACAGCAGGTTTGAATACAAAGTTCAAGTATGTCAACTTCAACATCAGAGAGAAAAACGACGGGATACTGTATCTTGGTGAAGGTGGAGTTAAGACAATGAAGAAACTGAAGGAAAGGTGGGACCCGAATGGCATATTTGCACTCTGCACGCCAGACTTGGGTACATGATAGCTTCAAGGAGCAAAGCCGTCACACAATGTAAAAAGTAGACCCTACCTT
>NZ_JAEAGP010000445.1 GCF_015999305.1 Erythrobacter sp. YJ-T3-07
CTGGTTTCAAAGCCTGGTCGCCCAAACAATAAGCGCGGATCGTCAAAAGTGGAATATGTCCATGTCCCCAGTGAGGCCGCCATGTTTCCCAACATGAAAAATTTCTGCGTCTTGCAATCAGTTGCCTTGCTGCTGACGCACATGGAACGGCTCACGACTTATCACAGGGGCACCACCGTACGGACGGGAGTCAAAATGTGCTGGGTCCTAGTGCGAGGAGGGGCCCTCCAGAATGCCTGATGACGCACCTACAAATGGGTATGGCTGTGCACTGACAGAGTGGCTGGGGTCAGAGTCATATCATATCGGAAGAGCCCGGTGGCGATCATCCTTCAACCACATTGTAATCTCGTAGTTCTAGCTGCCCATATAGCTTATTACTGTACAATAGTCTCACATGGAGGTAGATACTTCACGATGCTCGCTGATTCCCAT
>NZ_JAEAGP010000446.1 GCF_015999305.1 Erythrobacter sp. YJ-T3-07
CGTGATTTTTTGATATAATAAGATTTTATGTTCTCCAACTACCCGTCTATTCTCTTCCAGCGCATTCCGCATCTGATTTCATAGCACTACTGTGTCTAGGTAGCGCTTGCCTAGAGCTTCTTTGGGACGCCCATCCACCAACAAGGTCATCACCACTGCAGGCTTCCTCGATTCCCTTGTTCTGGTTCAGGCGCCTCTATCCTCATATATCTAGGTTGGGTCGTCCGTATCGCCAATCTTACAGGTTTGTTGCATTAGAGTTGTTGAGGAAGGCCTGGATAGCAGCATGACATAAGGCAACGCTGCACCCAGCGACAAACTGAACACCAGATCGCCTATCGAGGCCCCAAATGAACCACATGTCCTATCAGCGGCATGCAATGATGATGCGAGCCAGTTCAGCGTGGGTCTCAATACCGGTCTCTGCCTATTCC
>NZ_JAEAGP010000447.1 GCF_015999305.1 Erythrobacter sp. YJ-T3-07
CCCGGACCAGGGCAACGCATAGATGCAGCTCTCTGGCTGAAAGATCATGAATGATAGGAGCTCTGTCGTCCGGTATGTCGGACATACCACAATCTCGCCATTGTCCTAGACGACTTTTCTGAAAGTATAGCTCTAATCCTTTTGCTGTTGGAGAGGAATGCGCGATTGCATAGTTGTAAGTACAACTCGCTATCACGCACAGCCTTGCTGTAGAGCAAGGTAGCTTCCACCAAATATCGAGCCATTTGTCTCTAAATACATCGTCGGCTGCAAGTTGCTCCAAGTGCCAATGCAAAAATGGGTCAACAGGGTAGATCCCCTTGAGCATTCGCTCTTGTGAGGACCTCAGAACCATGTAAGTGGGTTCGTGCCACACTTCAAATTCACTGAAGTGGTGATACACGTAATGCCGAACAAGCTCGACGAGATCTCCT
>NZ_JAEAGP010000448.1 GCF_015999305.1 Erythrobacter sp. YJ-T3-07
ATTCGGACTGTTTAGACGATTCAACCATTGAAACTGTTGCTCTTCGAAGTGATGCACACCTCCACGGCTGCACTCACAAAATATGATTTTGAATGTGTGAATGATATCGAGGATCTCGCTAGCAATGTTGTACCCAAAATGCCTGCCTTTAGTTTCTGGTATTGTTCTTGGATTTTGGTGGCTATAGCGGTCCCGGTTAGCAACGCGCCTTGGACCACGACTGATGGGTTAAGGTATTCGAAGATTTTTTTGTAGCTTTGGGTTGTTGGCAGTATTCAAAGGTGCTAGGGAATCAATAATATAATCGATTAGTAGTCGTTGGAATGTGGTGCGATCAAAGGATTGAATTAGTGTATTGGCAACGCGCTGATCCTCTAGCTTTGTGGTGTCTCAGTTGAAGTGTTGACTAATCGAAGAGAAGGCTCGGATATCTT
>NZ_JAEAGP010000449.1 GCF_015999305.1 Erythrobacter sp. YJ-T3-07
CAATTTCTTTTCCTTTTTTGACTTGACTCCTATCGTAAGTTAGTGAACCAGTTGTATTGAGAAACAAACAAAACAGGCTTTTCATAGGGTGCATTTCATCAAGCAATGTGGCAAAACGTGACGTTCAAGAATCATGGAAAATGATAGTCGGATTTCTCAGATATTGTGTTGAAGCATAATCAATGGAGAGCTAAAGCTAAGGAAAATCACGTTACACCATATAAGGTCAAGTCATCACTTTTCGGTTTCGTCCAAAAGCCCAAGTGCTTCGCGTCGAGTTGGAGCTGAAGGATCAAAGTACGGCTTCTCCGCCAAAGATGTAACCCTTGTGCCATGTCTGGGCTTCTGGCCGTTATAGTCCCACGTCGCGTTATGGATCGTAGTTCTTATCAAGTTAGCAAAAAGGGATATTGTAGTCGCTCATGTGCTTACCT
>NZ_JAEAGP010000450.1 GCF_015999305.1 Erythrobacter sp. YJ-T3-07
CGGTGCCCTGATACTTCAGTAAGTCAATGAACCTGGCCCCATTCGGCACGTGTAAGCATTAACAGTCCTCAGCATCGATTTTGATCTGTTGGTGTTGAGCCTAATACAACCGTTCAAGGGTATGCCACGAGAGCGACTTGGCCCGCGTCCCTTGGAGGCGATGGATGAATTCGCTCTGGCGAACAGTATCATGTCTACAGTCTGGACTTTCCGTGCTTTGTACACGATCCGTAACGAGTATTGGCTCTTCCAATCCTATTCAATCTGTGCGTTTTTGGTCCTCCCCAAACTCAACAGCAGTCACGTACTTCGCGAGACCTTTTTCAAAGCGTATCG
Source organism: Erythrobacter sp. YJ-T3-07 (assembly GCF_015999305.1). Taxonomy (NCBI): domain Bacteria; kingdom Pseudomonadati; phylum Pseudomonadota; class Alphaproteobacteria; order Sphingomonadales; family Erythrobacteraceae; genus Erythrobacter; species Erythrobacter sp. YJ-T3-07. The sequence goes on from NZ_JAEAGP010000450.1 coordinate 337, forward strand.
GGCATTGCACGAACTAGGCGAGGCTTGCCCCGTTGCGTGGGATGTCATACGCTCAATCGAGTCTCTGATAAGCCAGCAAGATATACAGATCCCTCGAT
>NZ_JAEAGP010000451.1 GCF_015999305.1 Erythrobacter sp. YJ-T3-07
CTCGTGTGCAAGCGCCTTGCCGATCCCGGCGGAGGCGCCGGTCACGAGCGCCCAGGCCGGCTTACCGGACGGCGAGTGCAGGTATCTGTGTAGATTGGACGGGCGATTGTAGAGGAGGGCAAAGGTGACGGCCTTGTAGGCCATGATGGATAACACCAAGCCACCTAGCGCCGATAGTATAGTCGTAGTTGCAGACGCCATGTTTGCAGTGATTGGGTGAATCGAAGACAGTCTTGCTAGACAAGCCTAACGCGATGATGTGTTCAAAAATGTGTAATGAGGAAGCTTATTTAGACTTCAGAGTTGAGCAACGATCCAGTTTGCATGCCTGTTTGCTGCCAGTATGCAGCTCAAAGGAGGTGCTGTGTAACATAGATGACGTTAAACCCCGCCTTGACCCGTCGGCCACAGTCTGGACAGATATCATAGATAAT
>NZ_JAEAGP010000452.1 GCF_015999305.1 Erythrobacter sp. YJ-T3-07
TAAGCAAGAGGCGGCGATTGTCGCGTAAAATTCCAAGCAGGGATGACTCTGTCACTGTATACGTAGATCACATAATTCAGCAGAGCAATCAGATCGATAACGGAGAACTCAACGACGGTGAGGTCCCCGGATTTAAAAATGCAGAGCACGTCGGAGATTTCGTAGGCACCAGTCTCACGAAATCGTTGAAGTCCAGCGCGAAGGATATGACTTCGTGCTGTCAAAATCCAAGGATGCACGGGGATCTGCAAGGCCCGCGCTGAACTTGTGCGGACAATCAATCCAAGAGGTTCGTTTTTGAAATTCCAACTCTGCAGGTGAGTTGCCAAATCCTCTTCAAGGTCTGTGCAAGTCAGAATTTCATAACCCAGACTGTCCACGCGTCCTTTTAACACATCGGGGTTCTGGAACTTCCAAGTGTCTTTGTTCTCAC
>NZ_JAEAGP010000453.1 GCF_015999305.1 Erythrobacter sp. YJ-T3-07
GACACAAGGTTAGCGTAGAGGCACAGCACTCGTCAAGGATCTCCCACCTCGCTCATCCTGCTGTGACTCAACCGTCGTATCATGAATAAGCACAACTTATTATCTCATTTCTCCATGTCTCCCAATCTCCAAGAAATGGCAAGAAAGACACTGCAGTAATACCATGATGAATTGCTTATTGTTCTCATGTCTTATTGTAGCATTGCTACAGCGCGCCGTTATAGCGGATACTGCTGCTCAACAACCCTTGACGCAATGGTATGGAGAAAATGCCAGCAAGGATGGGATTCAAGATACAGCGCAACTTGACCGGTACATCGAGCATGTCATGAAAGAATGGCATGCTCCGGGGCTGGCTGTCTCGGTTGTTCAGGGAAATACTACGTGGGCGAAAGTAGGCCACTTTCTGGTTACCTATCTATGTACAGAACAT
>NZ_JAEAGP010000454.1 GCF_015999305.1 Erythrobacter sp. YJ-T3-07
CTCGCTTCCACACCTTCGTCTTCATGCTTTTCGCCATGCTCTACAGCGCCATAGCTTTCCCTCATGGATTCTACAACACCTCTGTGCCTGTTGCTCCGTTCCCATGCAATGGCACTGGCACCGGCACTGGCGCTGGTAGTGGCGCTGGTAGTGGCACTGGTAGTGGCACTGGTGGATATATTCCCAGCAACACCACGAACGCCACTGCCGTTCCGATCAAGAGGACTCTGAGAAACTTCCCCATCTCTCTGCGCGTGCCTGGCCGGCAATAGAGGAAAGCGCTGTAATAGAGACGAAACAAACCCAACCAAGCAACTGCATGGCATCACACAACGATGCCAAGGATACATCCAAGCCCAAGAGGCAGCTCGATGATGGACCATACATCTCAGAGATATCCCGTGTCTGGAACAGCCCTCTTGGGGCCAGGCCG
>NZ_JAEAGP010000455.1 GCF_015999305.1 Erythrobacter sp. YJ-T3-07
CAACACTTCTCGAATCCCTATATGCGGAATGGGAACTACTCATTCATCACGCAAAACTCGCTTCCCCTGCGAATCGCGCTGTATAGCTTGGCGACCGTATTGGAGGCTGTCAAACCATTTCTGTCGTAAGTCTTAGCAAGCCAACTGACTGTTCCTGTAGAGGTGTAACGGCCGCTCGTTGGTCAGCATTCGCGATGAGCTACTGGTAGTTCACACATGACCAGATGTGCTTAAAGCTCATCTAAAAGGCCGTTGGAGCTGTGAACTTTGGGAAGCCGATGCCATGTGCCGTGCCGTATCAATTTGCGTACGATAGTATCGTGCTTCCGGAAATAGCTTTCTTTTCGACCCTAGATCTCATATGGATGCCATTGCAGTCCAAGTAGAAAGCGCTGAAGTTATTTCAGTCAAGAGGCAATCCTAGAGCCAGTCT
>NZ_JAEAGP010000456.1 GCF_015999305.1 Erythrobacter sp. YJ-T3-07
GACAACTATGGAGTAACTCGCAAGCTACGAATACCTGAAAGCCTTGGTCGTGAATCTACAACAAGGCGTACAGACTGTGTAGCAATCATGACTTGGATTTCAAAAACCACGACAACCCTTGGGTTGATACTGCTGGCGCATGCGTAAGCTACCTACGTAATGTTGAGACTGCTGATGTCGCAATCACTAATGCCATCATTCACCCAGTTGCTATTCAGCACACGAGCACTCAGCCTTACAGGCACATCGCGCTGCCTCTCTCGCATCCCTGACTGCATCACAAGCCGGTGTGTCGACAGCGCTTCCTATTGATATCGCCATCGAAACCGTGGTTGCGACCCTCATTGTGGTATTGGGGTTGGTCCTCAACACTACTCCGTTGCGACCAATCCGATGGCGCGCCTGGGCCGGCCAGATTGAGCGGGAAGGCGAG
>NZ_JAEAGP010000457.1 GCF_015999305.1 Erythrobacter sp. YJ-T3-07
GTTTCCTGACTTCAGCGCATCGGCGTTGTTCTCAACGAGTTCCTTGACCTTGGGGTTCTTGTCAAGGTAGGGCTTAGCCTGCTCCAAGCCCTTCTTCCAAGCCTCATCACTAAGCTTCCGGACTTGCTCAACCTTCTCTTGAATGAGTTGCCGGGCCTTGTTGATGTTTGCCATGGTCAGACCACCACCGAGAACGTCGCGAACTTGTTTCCATGTCTCGTCAACCTGCTTCTTCGCCTCAGGTCCATATTGGTCACCCATTTGCTTGAGCTGGTCAATGCTACCGCCAAACTTCTCCTTCAACTCGGGGTGGTTGTCGATGATGTCTTCAAAAGCGTTTCCAGCAAGGTTGCCGAGCTTCTTGGACAGATCTGCCAGAACTTCGGCAGCCTTGGAGGCAGTCTCCATGCTAAGACCAGACTTGGAGAGGTCC
>NZ_JAEAGP010000458.1 GCF_015999305.1 Erythrobacter sp. YJ-T3-07
ACCCTGAGAATGAGAGCTCCTCATCATAACAGTCAATTCGCCCAATCAATGGATCATGTCGAAATATAACAATAGTGCGCTGCACCAAACTAACAACATGTTGTAACTCCCAACGAGTGTGAGCGCGTACTCACGATAATGAAGGAAAAACCATATATTCCACCTAACGAAAATCAATCAAATGAGCAAATTGTACAATTATTAAGTTCCTATTGTGCGCCCATCTAGGCGTACTGGACATGAAAGGATCAGCCCAAAGCCGCCGATAACACAAGGCCTAAACCAGCAGCATACATGATGGCTTTTGGCATGCCCCATAACACCCTCCCACTGTGACGTCTCGTCTAATAATATTCCAGCACCAAGAACCAGACAGTCTCGTGAACTGCGCCAGAGCATGACAGGTATTGGTTGTACAATCCCTCCGGTTGGT
>NZ_JAEAGP010000459.1 GCF_015999305.1 Erythrobacter sp. YJ-T3-07
CTCGGCTACATACCGGTTGTCGGTGCTCCGGTGACGTATGTCGGTGAGCGCGTTGCGCTTTGCCACGCTGTCACGGACGCAAGCAAGTGGATCAAAAACCACCCGGAGGCAATCACCGTCAGCCAGCAGCAGCCCGACGGAAGTCCTCGTCCTCACGCATGACACGACGCCGCTGGAACGGCGGGATGTGATCGAAAATCGGGTCCTCGTCGTCGATTTCGACGACGACGGCTCCGCCGGGCCTGCGCATCTGAGGCGCGGGCTCGACCACCGGGACGAACTGCGGCGCAGCCATCTCGCGACGTCGACGCTCCTCGTCCTGCCGACGCTGCCGCGCCACACGGGCTGCCCGCTGCGCGCGTAGCCGCTGCTCGTTGCGGACCGCACTACGCAGGTATGCCAGGTAGGCAAAGAGCATCACGACGGTGATCCC
>NZ_JAEAGP010000460.1 GCF_015999305.1 Erythrobacter sp. YJ-T3-07
GTGCTTACTCGCATACCCGGAATCCGTCTCTAATGGGTTCCGACGAGGCGGTAAATTCCTTGTTGACATTGAAGAGGGGAGGTTCCTACAGTGTTGCTCCTACACATTACGCCTACGAGCTAGAGACGGTCCGACTCACCGACCAGGATGTGAATGGATTATTCCAAGAGTTCTTCGCCCACTATCATCCCTTCCTGCCGTTTCTCATCCCAGAACAACACCCTGATCTCTACTTTCAACAGCATGCCCTACTGTTCTGGACCATTGTTGCTATTGCATCACGGAGGTATCGAGCCAAGCCCATATTACAGGAGCTCGCTGGCGGTCCGTTTCATCGACTGCTTTGGGGAACAGTTGGCGATGTGCCCAATAGCTATTTTGTTGTCAAAGCTTTGTGTCTTATTTGTACATGGCCGCTACCAACCAGCACAAC
>NZ_JAEAGP010000461.1 GCF_015999305.1 Erythrobacter sp. YJ-T3-07
TGTGACTTAAGCAAATAGGCAAGCCAGAAATAGAAACAGGAGTCAAGAATAAGAACGTGCTCATCCTGGTACGTCCATAGTTACCCAAGCTCAAACGCAAACACGCAAGGGGGATCAGGATAGAACAGGATGAGCATAATCTGGGGAGGTACATTCAGGACCTGCAATTGACTTACGAATCCAGCTTGACGGCAAGTGGACCTTGAGGTCCAGTCGAGCGAGCAATATAGATCCTACGTTAATGCGCTCGTCCTCTCGATTTAAGATTTTAGGTTACTGTCGTCGGAGTTGGGTTTTGGTCGAATCAAGATGGAAGCAGTGCACGTTTGTGCCTGGTGCCGAAAACAACGGCAGCCGAACAGCCTGCAGTCGTCTCGTGTTTGGAGGAAGTAAGTCGTGGGTTTCACTGAGACCAATGTCGTAGAACTTCGA
>NZ_JAEAGP010000462.1 GCF_015999305.1 Erythrobacter sp. YJ-T3-07
CCAAAACGGCAAGGGCTTGACCGAACTGTTCAGCAATACATACATGCATACATACATAACCTGCGTACCTATTACTGTGGTGCCTACTCCCCATATCCAGCCTCTTGGAGAAGTCTGCGACACATCTCATAAGGTCTTTGGTTCTTTTCGCAACAGGCAAGAAGAGACATGCGCATCGCAATCCCCCTCTGGAATTCGAATTCTTTTGGACCAACATCGATTTTTGAATCTACATTATCATAGCTGCCGCGACCTGAATCTGCTTATAGTGCTAGCGCCTGCATTTTCGTCAACGCAAACACAGTGTCTTGTTGGCACATTACTACGGGTAACCCCAGCCGTTTAGTGGTCTCCAGCCAATCTTTTTTTTTTCACCTTGTTTGGAGCCAAGTTTTTGGGCGGCAGTGTCCAACCCACTCCTCAAGACAATTT
>NZ_JAEAGP010000463.1 GCF_015999305.1 Erythrobacter sp. YJ-T3-07
GATTCGGTTGCAGTCTCTGCATTGGACCTCCAATCGAGCGTGGTTTCTACTATGAAATGGCCCTTCCAGACAATGGTGCCGTCGTGGAGGGCGATTGGAAGCCTATCGAGACCATCGTCTCTCAGGTTGTCAAGGAAAAGCAAAAGTTCGAGCGCCTGACCATGACGAAGGAGGAGTTGCTTGAGATGTTCAACTACAACAAGTACAAGCAGCACATCATCAAGGACAAGATTCCTGATGGTACCTCCACCACCGTCTACCGCAACGGTCCCCTGATTGATCTCTGCCGAGGTCCTCACGTGCCCGACACTGGTAGGATCGAGGCTTTCGCGGTTGAGAAGAACTCCGCCTCATACTTCCTTGGTGATGCCGCCAACGACTCGCTTCAGCGTATTTATGGTATCTCATTCCCTGACAAGAAGAAGATGGCTG
>NZ_JAEAGP010000464.1 GCF_015999305.1 Erythrobacter sp. YJ-T3-07
GGTCCCTCACCAGCGGATCGCAGGCGGTGACGTCCACGGTCAGCGCATTAGTGCACTCTGAGGTGAGCGTCGAGGGAAGACTGTCCGGGTAGAGCAGCACCGTGGCAGATACCGTTGTTGCTGCTACAAGCAGGTCGACGAGAAAGGTCTGCATCATGAAGGTTTGCATTCCTCGATAGCAGCTTGCCTTGGGAGCTCAAAAGTCAGCGGGAATGACTGTTGTTGGGAAGAGAAGGGGGCTTTTCGTGTAGCTGGAGGTGGCATCGCAAGAGACATTTTGCTTGGGCAAGTTGTCGAGCATCTTTTAGTCCCCGACGTCGCCGACCCTATAGGCCATCAGATAGATCATCATGGGTGGTATTGCGGGCCGCCAATGCAGGGGCACAATTCTCCTTTTCGGTCAATTAGCTAAGTTGGGCTATACCGGCTTCC
>NZ_JAEAGP010000465.1 GCF_015999305.1 Erythrobacter sp. YJ-T3-07
GCAGCGACTTACACCAACAGACTCAGGAAGGACAATATTCCAATAATGGCCCATTTTCGGCTGCTGCCCCAATTGAGGGGGTTCTCAGGGTCTCGGTCTTCCGGCTGCTCCCAGTACACGATCAGACGTTGATCATCGCCAACATCACATGTGTCGCTGCTGCCGCTGCTTCCCTTATCGGGGTCTGGCTCTGTGGGCGTTGCGTGGGAGCCATCGGCGCTATTTAGTTGAGACATTACGACGAGAGAAAGGTGTATCCTTGCAAGTACATCAAAGCAAGAAGATTAGGCTGGGGGATAAAAACAATAAGAAATAAAACGCCTTCTTAAACCAGACGCTGAATTGCGACGTGTTGGGAACAAGGAGTGACACCTGAGAAGACTGACCAATGGACAGCGGATCCGAGAGCTTGCGGAGTTGAGAGGCTCAGCG
>NZ_JAEAGP010000466.1 GCF_015999305.1 Erythrobacter sp. YJ-T3-07
CGCTTATGCCCCTAAAGTCATTGATCGGAGGTCTACTTCATTGCTTGCCTTTGCTCCTCGTGGCGATGTCCTGATGATATTGGAAGAACGTGTGAACTCACGGAAACCTCACCCCACCATTGCGGCGCTTGATATGCTTCCGTCCTCCTTCGGTTCTAGCCCAAATACTCAAGTGTTGAGCCACAGCCGAAGTGACTCGGAGGAAGATGTTGTTGGTAGTTTTCTTGGTCCATCAAAAGGAGCGGGTCGGAGAAACAATCCCAACTCTCGCGCTGCAGCAACGTTCAGCACGACCCCTCCCTCTGCTTTTGGTGCAGACGAGCCTGTGATACCACTTGGATCATCGATTGGCATCACTAAGGGTTTCAAGCCGAATCAAGTCATGGCTATGGGTCAAGCAATTGCAGCCTCGAAGGCTAGGCAATATCAGTT
>NZ_JAEAGP010000467.1 GCF_015999305.1 Erythrobacter sp. YJ-T3-07
CCCCGCCGGTCTGCCTGCCGCCAACGCAACCTGCAGACAAGGTAGCGTGCCGGACTACTACGTGGAAGTGACCAGTGCGCAGGACGTGATCACCGCCTTCCAGTGGGCGAATACCTATGGGTTTCCCCTGAGCATCAAGAACAGCGGGCACGATTACATGACGCGCGCGAGCGTCAACGCGCGACCGGGTTTCTCCAGCGTTGAGCTCTGGGTGCGTCATCTGAGAGGGTTCGCGTACCACGACGACTTCGTGCCCGAGGGATCCAACGCGAGTTCCGGGCGAGCCATCACGGTCGCTGCGGGCGAGAGCACGGGCGATGCGTACGTCTTTGCGGACGCGCACAACACGACGATCCTGGGAGGCTACTCGCCCACCATCGCGCTGTCGGGCGGCTGGGTCCAAGGGGGCGGGCACTCGCCCTTGTCGCCCGT
>NZ_JAEAGP010000468.1 GCF_015999305.1 Erythrobacter sp. YJ-T3-07
TTAATCTGGTTCTTCACGTAGATGGCGCACTTCTTAAAGCGTTTGTCTGAATACTTTTCAAGAACGGCCTGATGATGCCTCTCTGCGATGGCACAGCATTCCAGTACGTTGTTGACTAGGGGTTGCAACTGAGCGAACGTGTAGCCGGAATAGTGCACATGGTCAATAGTCTGTTTCCGATGTCAGCCACCTTCACCATGTATGGCTCCTGCAAAGACACTTACCCAATCACCTTTCTCCAGGATTAAACGCGACAGACAATGAGCTCCAGCCGCAAGGAAGCTTGGTGGGCAAGCGACAAAGCGCTCGTCCATAACAGTAACCTCGAGAAAGTACTTTGCGAGGGTTCGCGTCTCAAGATCGTAGTCATCAGCTTTGCTGATACGCCTTAGAAAACTCATGGGCCCTGGAAAGCCGAGGTTGAAGTCGAG
>NZ_JAEAGP010000469.1 GCF_015999305.1 Erythrobacter sp. YJ-T3-07
GTACAATCTAATCTTTATAATAATGATCTATATTTTGTAACAAGTAAAATATGAGATGGTAATTTAATAGAAAATAGCCATATAACTAGTATAGGTAATATTATGTATACTAATTATAATATGAGACTTATCTTAGCTAGTTTTATATTATTATTAGCAATGGTAGGTGCTATAGTAATTACATAAAACAAAAAAGTTAAGGTAGTTTGCTTTAGAGCTACTACTTTAAAAGAAATTAGCTCAACTGGTGGAGCAACCGTTTTACACACGGAAGGTTGGGTGTTCGAGCCACCTATTTCTTAAGGTAATCATTGCAAATTTTTGATTGCATTTTTAATCAATTATATATTTTAACATGTTTTTTCTGATATAATTTTTGTATGAACGATATGACTCAATTAGTTAGAAGTAATTTTCAAAATCATCCTTTC
>NZ_JAEAGP010000470.1 GCF_015999305.1 Erythrobacter sp. YJ-T3-07
GTTCAGGTCTGTTGGTAGCAACGTTCTGTCTGATATGGGCGAGAAGAGCCAAGGCTTCTTCGAGTGTACCGTGTGATAGTACATGGAGCTTTTCTTCTGCCTCTCTGAGTGAAGCAGCCAGCCGGTTGATTTCGTACTCAGCGCTCTGCTGCTTTGTCATGCCTTCGTACAGTGCCTCGTAGTCGCATTGCAGATCTCTTGAGCTGCATCGTGAGCACCGTGGCCGTTTGCCGTCACACTGAAGGGGAGAGACAGCATGTCAGATTGGGGTTCGGATCTCGTGGTTACGAACGGCGGCGTTCTGGGCATACCTTTGTCTTTTTGTTTTGGCAGATCTTACAGGCATTTTTGACCAGGTTTCGTCGAGAACCACCGTCCCTTGTCGCGCCTGCGTCACCAGGACGTCCCTCATCGAGGGTCGGGGCAGGAGC
>NZ_JAEAGP010000471.1 GCF_015999305.1 Erythrobacter sp. YJ-T3-07
CATGCAGTGCATCGTCAACACGGTCTTTTTTCTCTTTCATTTCCACTTCGGTAGCAGCACCAACATATAGTACAGCTACACCACCGCTCAGTTTGGCCAGGCGTTCCTGGAGTTTTTCGCGGTCGTAATCGGAAGTGGTATTTTCAATTTGAGCCTTGATCTGGTTTACGCGGGCAACGATATCGGCTTTCTTGCCTTTACCGCCAACGATGGTAGTATTGTCTTTGTCGATGGTCACTGAAGCGGCCTGTCCCAGGTAGCTGAGGTCGGCATTCTCCAGTTTGAAACCCTGCTCTTCACTAACTACGGTACCTGCAGTAAGGATGGCGATATCGGTAAGCATTTCTTTCCTGCGGTCGCCGAAACCGGGAGCTTTTACAGCAGCCACTTTGATGGTTCCGCGCAGTTTGTTTACTACCAGGGTAGCCAAT
>NZ_JAEAGP010000472.1 GCF_015999305.1 Erythrobacter sp. YJ-T3-07
TCGAAGTTGCTTCAGTCGCCGTCCCGTTGTTGCGGTCACTGCTGCTGCCCGCGACTTGTGCTGACACGGTTCGAGTGAGCCTCTCTCGCGGTGGACTAGAGCATTAATGTCAGCATTAGGGCTGGGCATGATCGATGGCTTCTCTGCAATACCTGAGTGGACCGTCGGCCGTAGCAGAATGACGAGAGCGTCTTCTTCCGGTGACACTGAGCGTTGAATGGGTTGCAGCACGTGTGAGCGGTGGTTGTTGTGAGGATGACCCTGAGGCAGTGGCAGAGCCTGACGCTGACGCACTGTTCTGAGCGCTAGCACCACTATCACGCGACAACAAGTGGTTTGCCGTGTAGCTCCGCAGAGAACTGAGACCCCGGATTCTACTCGGTCGAGAGGCGGGCGGCGTGGCAGAGGATACCGCAGAATCTGAAGTTGGC
>NZ_JAEAGP010000473.1 GCF_015999305.1 Erythrobacter sp. YJ-T3-07
GACTTGTACTGTAGCCCTTGTTGTTTTTTGTCCCTAGGACGCCCGTCTCTGCATTGCTTTCATAATGAACGACGAGTCCTTAATACTGACCAGGATACTGCGGAGCAGCGGTCGCGGAAACTCGAAAGGAGCGGTCAAGCATTGCTTCCTCAAAACAAGACAATAGCGCCCGTAAAGAGTCTACACATCTCGCTCATAGGAGGAGATGAGCAAGCGATATCACAGACACATCGTACCCATCACCAGAGGCTGGTTACCTAAGCTGGGTTTCTTTTGGAGATCTTTGAGATCTCATCACAAGGCTGGAAACAGCCCAGCGACAGCCAGGTGACCCTTGCAAACGAGGCTGACTGGGTGATGAATAGTCTGGGAGTTGCAATCTTTAGCTGGGCGTCAAGTCATTCAAATTCAGGTGCTGCGAAGAAGGCATT
>NZ_JAEAGP010000474.1 GCF_015999305.1 Erythrobacter sp. YJ-T3-07
GTCCGCTGCCCCAGTACGGCTCATAATGCCACAAAAAAGTCATCCCTGCCGCTTTCGGGTCCAACAAATGCTACTACTATGTAAGTTACTGCATGTACCTCAAACCACCCATGCAGTCATTCCCGCGAGGTGGGCGGCCATGGGGAATTGGAGAAGGATTGCTTTCCACACGCACCTGCTAATACTGGTCGGAATTGGGACCGGAGGCAGGACGATATGCCAGCACCATGCGAGATGCCTTGCCAAGACAGGTATTCCCACACCTTGATATTCTAGAGGCCAAGACCAAGGCCAATGACTGCCCCGTGCTGGTGCTGGCGCTGGCACTGGGGACTGGGGACTGGGGACTAGGAATTGAGAACTGGGTTCTGGCACATGGTTCCTTGAACAAGGGCGGGCCATCGTTCATATCCATGTATCAGTAGTGGAAG
>NZ_JAEAGP010000475.1 GCF_015999305.1 Erythrobacter sp. YJ-T3-07
CTTGCATGCAGTGTCTTTTTGTTAGTCTTACAGATCCCCCACCATGTCGTTTCCAGTGCTCTTCTACTCCAAACAATGTCCAGATGAACCCAAGACGGCTCTGGTGTCGGTACCACCTGTACACTGTATAATCCAACTGTGCCCGAGGGGAACATGGTTAACGAATTCTTCCTAGGAAAAAGTCGGTAAAGCTTTTCCTCGATACCGTGGGAGAAGACACAATTTCACTACCCTGGCAAGCCGCCAGCAGATGCTTGCAGCATAGCTAGCTGGAAAATAAATCAGAACTCGCCAATTTGTAAAGGTATTTGATTTATTACCCAAGATGATAAATTACAGTAGGTACATAGTATGCCATGGGCCCCATCGTGCAAGGGCTTGTGTAGGTTGGGGGTATCTTGTGTCACGATGCGCGGCTTGTTTGGAGTTT
>NZ_JAEAGP010000476.1 GCF_015999305.1 Erythrobacter sp. YJ-T3-07
ATAGTACCACAGAGTGCCATCGATCTCTTCCCATACAATATCGAATCGGTTGTTCATTGCAGCGTAAACGGCCAATGAAGCGTGTCCTGCTTCGTCTTCGTTCTCCGCCTTGGGTACCTCTGGGCATGTTAACACACGCCAGGCATCCCAAGTCTTCCTCGAATCCATATCATCACGCTGAATATGGACAATGCAGCCGTTTGATAGTCGTGAAAAAAGATGTGTTTCAAAGGTAGACACACCGGGTGCCAATTTACCTAGCTGTAACACTTGATTGTGTTCAACATGGACGAAGTCTTGTTTCTTGTCAATCGTGACCCACTCCGGAGACCATCTGTCCTTGCGCACTTTCCGCCAAACCTGTCCATCGCACACGACCACGACTTCTACCTGGCCACCACTAGGTCTGTTGATGGTGGGGTAACTGAGT
>NZ_JAEAGP010000477.1 GCF_015999305.1 Erythrobacter sp. YJ-T3-07
CCGGGATCGTCAAGCCGTTGAATCGGCTCGCCGTCGTTTGTGGGGCACTTCTATTTCTGGATCACGGTCCGTTTCGTTTGATGTATACGATAACCTATACAAGCTCGCCAACCATCTGCTTATGGTTTCCTACCACCAAGTCGACGAGTTTAAGAACTCAGGGATCGTGGAGCTGTTGCTCAATGAAATCGCCGGATTCCTTTCGAGATGCAATCAATTGCTAGTCTTCAAAGCTCTAGTAAACTTGCAGGGTAGCATCGGGGTTTGGATAGAAGATGCAAATGCACAATACAGCAGTCGTCACTTCGCTGGTATATCCGAAGCCGTAGGTATCAATGGAGATCTCGTTTTGCTGCAAGAGCTAACATATGTCTAGGTCAAGTTGCTTTGGACTCGCATTTGCAATATTTTCATAGAGGCAGATAATTTG
>NZ_JAEAGP010000478.1 GCF_015999305.1 Erythrobacter sp. YJ-T3-07
TAGTGCCCACAATGGCACTAACCCCTCGGTGTTATTGTGGACGAGCTGCACACAATGCTTGTGATGAATTACAAAATTCCATATGGAACTTTCAGTAGATAGCCGATACTGTAGAACGGGTTGGGTTGCTTTGCCGAGCTGGACCCACGGCTGTCAGGGAAGACCTGCTTTCTCTGATTCCATTCCATGTGCTGCTCGCGACAGGCAGCCACAATGGGGAAGAACGACGTGCAGAGTCACGATGGTAATATTGTCTGGACGCATTGATTTCCAGCTGCTCTAAGCTGAGGCTCGTCCCCGATGCTGTTACCCCGACTTTACGTAAATTGTTCCTGTGTAGACTCGGTTTTTGCACGCTTTCCCGGTCTGGCTTAAAGCATCACGATGAAAGGTCAAATTTAGCTTGGAAATATTGAGCCGCTGATAAGCC
>NZ_JAEAGP010000479.1 GCF_015999305.1 Erythrobacter sp. YJ-T3-07
GCTGGGGTGACAAAGAATCTTTGTTTCATCTTCATTCAGGCATTATCTATCGCTTGAGAACAGCCTCATTATGCTCCAAGAACTACACGAAACCGTATCATCTTGACTCCTAGCGACTCTACAGTGACAATATACGGTGGCTTGGAACTTGCAATCACTATTAACAGACCTGAATTCTGACCCTCACGGGTTTCAGGAAGTAAAATGACGATTTTGTGTCACTATAGAATCGCACCCAGTTCAACGACCTGGATGCTGTTTGAACTGAAGGTGCTACCCCCATGGACAAAGGACTGCAAGATCAGGCCAACAAATAGAGTCAACAAAGCTGTAAAACAGATAACAAGGAGTACATATCGTATTTTATCTCCGAGTACTGCTCTCCAACCTAACATCACCCTCTAGGAAATACCCCCAAACAGCTTCCTAG
>NZ_JAEAGP010000480.1 GCF_015999305.1 Erythrobacter sp. YJ-T3-07
CACTTCTTTGGACTACAGGTTTTGGATCGGACCGTATTCAGCCACGCCAACACTGTACATCGTATTCTGACCCATTTTGTATGTATGAGCTTTTTCTTTGAACAACAAATGTTTCATCGAGGAGAAACGTAGAGAATATGGGTTTTATATCGAGCTGCGCATTGTGACGTCAAGATGAAAGTGCAACTGCCGCAACTGGAGCTCCATCTCCACTAGACGCAGTACACAGACTGTCCTCCAACCGACTGGGGAAGAAAATGATTATGATCAAGTTGATTACTCTCTAGTCATAGGTCGTAATAATCCATCCAGGCTTCTGATGCAACAGCTACTGATTCAAGGCCACCAGCAGCGACCGATGGCTGCAAAAGTACTAGTAGTCATTATGGTTATGTTCTGGAGTTATAGCGTCACTCCACTGCCAAATTTG
>NZ_JAEAGP010000481.1 GCF_015999305.1 Erythrobacter sp. YJ-T3-07
GTCGCCATAGAGAATATCAACATCTGTGGCCACGCCTTTCGCGTCTTCTGAGCAGCAGGCTAGAAAACGCCGGGTCACGAGCTCGTAAATCTTGGTCTCGTTCTGGTCCTGTAGAGCAGCAGGCGCAACATATGAGATGGGATGAATTGGAGGGTGAGCCTTGTCGTCGTTTCGTCCCTGCCGAGGCTGATTAAATCCGCCGTTCATAAGATTCTGTGCAAAGTCTCCCCAACGCTCACTAATTGTCTGCTTCTGTACCAAGGCTCGAAGGTTCATCCAAGGGTCAAACCGATCGGTTTCTGTTCTAGGATAGCTGATAAATCCTTTGTTGTACAAGTTCTCGGCCGCTGTCATGGCCTGCGTACCCGACATGTGCAAAAACCGTGTGGCCAATTTTTGTAGCTCGACCGTGGTAAGTGGAAGTGGTTTC
>NZ_JAEAGP010000482.1 GCF_015999305.1 Erythrobacter sp. YJ-T3-07
CTCCCAAGGAACAGAGCAGTGTACAAAACCAGGTCATCCGAATTCCATGCTGTAGTGGCACCATAGCAAGCAAAGCTAATCAGATAGATGCCGCAGCACCCGCTTGTTGAGCGAGAGCGGACGCGAGAAAAAAGAAATATCTCTCTCTCAACACGTTTCAGTGCGTGGAGGATTGTTTGTGCCTAGGGCCCGCCACCTGAGATGGTCCGGAAGCGAGTGGAACATCCCTAGCTCCAATGACATGCAGTGACAATCGGCCATGACGGGAGGATCCTATTGGACGATTATGCATCTCCCCTTGCAACTTGCAGCAGACTGTAAGAGGAGCGACCTCAGGAGTCCTGTGCATTTCAGGAGGAGGAATTTTCTGGCTTGGCGGAACGTGCCAGCGCCTGACGTGTTCCCCCAGTAATTCTTCAAAAGTCCATGG
>NZ_JAEAGP010000483.1 GCF_015999305.1 Erythrobacter sp. YJ-T3-07
CGACACCATAGGTCGGAGTATAGAAAAGGCTTGAGGAATAAGTATCCCGACATTCTGGGTCAATGACTCCCGGCCCGCCAACCCCCTTATACCGCCAGGCTGGTAGTGGGACAGGGGTGGAGAAGACAACGTTGAAAAGCCTCAAACGGCGGGGTCTCAATCAGATTGTCCCAAAGTTCCCTCCCCCTGCATAACCCATCCCTCGGCGCACATATATCCAGCGTCGCATTGCATTTCCTGACTATTGGCTTGGTCAATCGGTAAAAACAATCAGTTCCGCAGCAGGGATTGTATGCCTGACAACGTGCAGACGACAGAACAAGAGCACGATCGACATGCAGACCTTTGGTTCAACCATAGGTTAGGTAAGTAGGCAAATACGGTAAACTTCGGGATCAACTACCACTGAAAGCTAAAGTACAGAGCACTG
>NZ_JAEAGP010000484.1 GCF_015999305.1 Erythrobacter sp. YJ-T3-07
CCGGTCGGCCTGTAGTGCGGGATCGAAGACTACCACCAGCCGCTCGAGAAGCCGCAACGAAGCGCTCCTGCGGCAGTATGGCGACACGAGGCGTGGGTCCGGGGCGGGCGGCGTCTCTCGGCCGCCGCTGTCGCACCCTACGATCTTGAAGCCGGCGCATCTGCGCACGCGAAGCGAGGCTGCAATCTCCACCGGAAGTACCGCGCAAAAGCGCCTCCTTATGGTTTCAAAAGGACCTAGGGGGAACGTTGCTGCGGTTTCACAGCCGGATTGGATCAAGGCGACGTATAAAGGTTCATGCTTGTCTACTGTAGTACCGGCCACGCCCATGCCAGCCAAGTCGCAGTCAAGATTGGAGGGTCGCAGGTCGTTCACGGCGACGATGACACCGGAGACCTCTGCGAATGGACCAAGGACCCCTACGAGGCGG
>NZ_JAEAGP010000485.1 GCF_015999305.1 Erythrobacter sp. YJ-T3-07
CAAAGACCCGGCTTGCGTCACCGTTGTATTTCTTCAGGGTCCATCTGCAAAAAGCATCAGCTCGATACATATCCCTAGTCGGATTGCGTGGCCATCTGTGTGCTCGGTGAGACTTACCGAACCATGCTGACTATTCCCAGGCTGTCACCTCCACCATCATGGGTCAGAGTTTCGTTCGATGAAACATCCCAGCACTTGTCCTCCAGAGTAGGGCTATCAGGATATATCACGATGAACCAGTACTCGTCTGCGAGATTCGCATATTGCGAATAGATGTATGTGTCGTTGGCAGCACCGTGGCACCTGTTCTAGTCAATCATTTCTGCGCATGTCATATGGTCTAGGTCTCGCCAAAAACATACCAATGGGGATTGACCAGAATAGGTTGACTGGCAGCAAGCTGATCGGGCACGTAGATGTAGAAGCCCAC
>NZ_JAEAGP010000486.1 GCF_015999305.1 Erythrobacter sp. YJ-T3-07
GGGGGGGGGGGGGGGGGGGGGGGAGGGGGGGGGGGGGGGGGGGAGGGGGGGGGGGGGGGGGGGGGGGCGGGGGGGGGGGGGGGGGGGGGGGGGGGGGGGGGGTGGGGGGGGGGGGGGGGGGGGGGTGGGGGGGGGGGGGGGGGGGGGGGGGGGGGGGGGGGGGGGGGGGGGGGGGGGGGGGGGGGGGGGGGGGGGGGGGGGGGGGGGGCGGGGGGGGGGGGGGGGGGGGGGGGGGGGGGGGGGGGGGGGGGGGGGGGGGCTGACCACGGTCTCAATCGCGTTGCAGGCCGAAGGGTTCGAGACGCGCGTCTATTCCGATGGCGAGACCGCGCAGCTTGGCGAGCAGTTCCAGCCCGTCCATCCGCGGCATCTTGATGTCGAACACAGCGAGGTCGGGCGGATTGTCGCTCAGCGCGCGCAGCGCGGTCT
>NZ_JAEAGP010000487.1 GCF_015999305.1 Erythrobacter sp. YJ-T3-07
CCCTCGATCATGCCCGTCCGCAGCTGGGAGGCGACGAGGGCGACGCTCTGCAGGGACGACGAACATGCGCGGTTGACTGTGTATAAAGAGGTGGAATTCGGGAAACCGATGTGATTCATGGCCATGCGGGCGGCTTTCGAGCCACCAAGCTCGGACAGCACGACACCTACGGCTACATCAGAGACCGCTTCCGGTGGCAGGTTCGGGTTCGCGTCGAGTGTGGCTCGCAGGACGACGGAGAGAAGCTCTTCGGGGTAGGCGTCTTTGAGTTGACCCTTATAAGAACGACAGATGGGTGTTCGTAGGGCAGACAGAATCACGATATCTGAGGGTGCCTTGGCGAGGACGTTGCTCAACCCTTTGGGAAGCCACATGGTGACGGCTCGATTATTGCGTATTGCCTTCGGCGAAGGGACGTCGATATTTGGG
>NZ_JAEAGP010000488.1 GCF_015999305.1 Erythrobacter sp. YJ-T3-07
TACCCGACGCGGTTCCGAGAAGACGCGACGGCAGAGAGGAGAGACAGCACAGAAGCAGCCTGCCAGCATATGAGGTTGGCGTCAATCTGCTCGTCGTTCTTATTTCGCAAAACGGCGAAGGCGCAGGTCGCGGCCGCGAATGTTCCGATGGCTAAAGTGCCATCCAGCATCTCCTCATCGTTCTCGGTGCCGAGATAATCGAAAATGGTACAAATACCCCGGCCCAAATAAATAAAAACGTCCCAAAAACCCATAGTTCCTAGTGGAAAAGGAATCTCAAAAGAAAAAAGGAAAATGATAGGTGAACAAAGAACGCAGCGCAAGCCGAGAAGAAACAATGGAAAAAGTAGAAGAACAGAAGAGAAAAGCAAGGAGCACGAAAACAGCGAGAACAGCGGACAAAGCGCAGAGCGAGCAAGAAAAAGCGAC
>NZ_JAEAGP010000489.1 GCF_015999305.1 Erythrobacter sp. YJ-T3-07
GCCCCTTGTTAATGGAGAGCAATACCGGTGTTTCCACTACCGGCAAACAATAATAACTATTCCGGGCAGTTGTTGGAATGAGAGGAGTAATTCGGCAGGTATAGATATCGCCCGTAAAGGGGGCATACTGATGCGAGCAAACGGGACAGTTGTCAAATGAGGTACCCGTTCCTGCTTTTAATAAAAAACTCGTTTTGGGATTTTTCGAAATAACAACCTGTTGCTTGACAGCAGGATGATGATGCCATAAACCAGCCGGGATGGCAATAAAAACATGAACAGCCAGAAGAAAGACTGCTATGACCTGCTTATATGGTTCCGAAAGCCTCAATTTATAAATGCATCAGAGTTGCAAATATAGGGTTCTCCTTTGAATTATGTTGATTAATAATTTTGTTTTCTGAAACAATCAGAATGGCATTATCATTT
>NZ_JAEAGP010000490.1 GCF_015999305.1 Erythrobacter sp. YJ-T3-07
GGAAACCATATTTCCCACGACCAACACTGGAGACCGCCCTCATTCTAATAGACGTGTGTATATAACTTGACTTCTCAGCTTGGTGGCTACAAATATATGTCGTAAGGTTTCTTGCAACTCGCCGTGTCCAATTTACCCAGACTAGCAAGCGACTTAGTTTCTCTTTGGCTTATAATATAAGTCTACACTTTTCCTCACGAATTGGGTGGCTAGACAAGAGATCTTGCGATACTCTGATCCGGAGTCTGCTATTTTCGGGGTCGCAATCTACAATATTCTCTCAGTGCTCTACACCTTAAGTGACCTCTCTTTTCTCTGTACCGCCTGTGAGTTCTTCATAAGAAAATGGAATTATGGAACAGGGCTTCTGCAGCAGTTGTATTCAAAGCGTACACCGGATTTTTGACTGTGCGGAACAATGGAGTGGTC
>NZ_JAEAGP010000491.1 GCF_015999305.1 Erythrobacter sp. YJ-T3-07
GCTAATGCGACAAGGCTCCTGTTTGTTCAGCCGGGGAGCAAGGCAGGTACTTGGATTGCCACTGCCCGTGCTTGCACTAGAGGCGAAGCAGGCGAGTTGGTATCGGAAGGAGAATATGGATATTGAGTGTACTGTAGGGTCGCTGAAAGAGAGAGTGCACCACTCTTTTGCGAAGGGTGGTTAGACCGTTGTCGTGTTTATCGCGAGCCAGTTTATTGGGAGCCAAGCGGAGAATAGATACTCTATTTCATATGCAAGAAAACGAATGTGACTGCGACCAGGTTACAGCAGGCAGAGGGGTGAGAAAAAAAACTAGACTTGGAACCGTGCACTTTTGTCTGTTCGCTTTGAACTACTGAGCAATGGGGATCTTGTTCCGCTCAAGAGACAGGTAGGTTGCACTGGTCGAATGGTACAAGAGGTGAAGAG
>NZ_JAEAGP010000492.1 GCF_015999305.1 Erythrobacter sp. YJ-T3-07
GCGGGCACGACGAACACCCACTATTCCCCGCCGCCGGCCTATGGCATCGAACAGGTCGGCCGGCGCGACTTCGGCCTGTTCGCAACCCGGTTCCCGCAACTTGATCTTGGCGAGCCGGTGATTCTGCGAACAGGTCGGCCGGCGCGACTTCGGCCTGTTCGCAACCCGGTTCCCGCAACTTGATCTTGGCGAGCCGGTGATTCTGCCGGTGGAAGAACCGTATGACGAGGCCGTGCTGATTGCTCTTCTCAAG
>NZ_JAEAGP010000493.1 GCF_015999305.1 Erythrobacter sp. YJ-T3-07
TCGTCATCAGCGGCGGCGCCTCCGTAGGCCCGCCGCAGGTCCGCCCGATCGGGCCGGTCGCAGACAATGCGGAGGAGATCACGCGCGCGATCCTTGCAGCGAGCGAGGATGCCGCGCTGGTCGTCATCAGCGGCGGCGCCTCCGTAGGCCCGCCGCAGGTCCGCCCGATCGGGCCGGTCGCAGACAATGCGGAGGAGATCACGCGCGCGATCCTTGCAGCGAGCGAGGATGCCGCGCTGGTCGTCAT
>NZ_JAEAGP010000494.1 GCF_015999305.1 Erythrobacter sp. YJ-T3-07
GATCGAGGGCTAGGCGAGAGCCCGCATGCCCAAGATGCGTCGCGACCGGATACGGCGTGCGCCTGCTCGACCAGTATGTCCGCGACGTGATCGAGGGCTAGGCGAGAGCCCGCATGCCCAAGATGCGTCGCGACCGGATACGGCGTGCGCCTGCTCGACCAGTATGTCCGCGACGTGATCGAGGGCTAGGCGAGAGCCCGCATGCCCAAGATGCG